>CAZUYO010000519.1:0-1501 GCA_964624725.1 uncultured Thermodesulfobacteriota bacterium | reverse complement strand
GGAGCGCATGACCATCGAAGCGGTTTCGTTCGACGCGGGAAACACGCTCATCCGGCCCCGCGCGTCGGTGGGAGAGGTCTATGCCGAGGCGGCCCGGCGCCACGGGGTCGAGGCCGACGGTCGGGCCCTCGACCGCCGGTTCCGGCGGGTGTTCGAGCGGCGCCGGGCCGAGTTTCTGCCCGCGGTCTCCCGGCCCCACACCCCGGAACGGGAGCGGGCCTTCTGGAGGGGGCTCGTGGCCGAGGTGTTCCGGGCCGAGGGGCTCTGGCCCGCGGTCCAGGACCGGTTCGAGGAGGTCTTCGACCACCTGTACGACGCCTTCGCCCGGCCGGAGCCCTGGGAGGTGTTCCCCGACGTGCTGCCGTGCCTCGCCCGGCTGGACGATCTCGGGATTCCCGCGGTGGTGGTCTCCAACTGGGACAGCCGGCTACGGGAGATCCTGGCCGGGCTGGGCCTTCTGGACCGGTTTCGGTTCGTGGTGGTGTCGGCGGAGGTGGGGGCGGAGAAGCCGGATCCGGAGATCTTCCACGGGGCGGCGAGGCGTCTGGGCCTGCCCCCCGAGAGGATTCTCCACGTGGGCGACCTCGTCCGGGAGGACCTCCTGGGTGCGCAGCGGGCGGGACTTCGGGCGGCGTTGGTGGACCGGGAGGGCACGGCGCCGGGGCACCGCCCGGTGGTGCGGGATCTCCGGGAGATATGGGGCTGGCTGAACGGAGGAAGACCGTGAGGCGGCGGCCCCCCGGTTGGGTCCCACCCGGCCCGGTACCCCCGGGGGACCGGGGGGACCCGGAGCTCCGGCCCGCGCCGGGGGAGACCCTGGACTGCCTCTCGGGGCACTGGAAGATCTTCCAGTTGCGCCGGGGACACCGGTACTCCACCGACGACCTGCTGACGGCCTGGTACGCCGTGGCCTCGTGCCGGCGGGCGGGCCTCGAGCCACGGCGCCTCTTGGACCTGGGGTGCGGCATCGGCTCCGTGGGGCTGATGGTGCTGTGGCGGTTTCCGGAGGCGAGCCTCGTGGGCGTGGAGGCCCAGGCCGTGAGCGCGGGGCTCGCGAGGCGCACCGCCCGGTACAACGGGGTGGCCGACCGGGTGGAGATCCGAAACCGCGATTTCCGGGATCCGGACGCCTTCGGGGCCGACGAGCGGTTCGACCTGGTCACCGGGAGTCCGCCGTACCTGGAGCCCGGGGAGGGGACCCGGAGCTCCCTGCCCCAGCGGGGGCCGTGCCGGTTCGAGGACCGGGGCGGCATCGAGGGCTACGCCCGGGTGGCGGCGGAGCGGCTCGGGGAGGGCGGGCTGTTCGTGTGGGTTCACGCCACCCGGTACCGGGAGGGGAACCTCCGAGCGGCCGAGGCCGTCGGCCTGGGCCGGATTGCGGTCCGCCCCGTGGTGTTCCGGGAGGGCCGGGAAAGTCTGATCAGCTTGTTCTGTGCGTCACGATCCGACAGGCCGGTGGTGGAGGAGGAGCGGCCCCTCACCGTCCGGGCGGCCGACGGCA
>CAZUYO010000518.1:0-1512 GCA_964624725.1 uncultured Thermodesulfobacteriota bacterium | reverse complement strand
AATAACATCCCGCTCTCCGTCGCACGGTGGCCGGCCGCAGCCCGAACCAGGGGGCCGGAGACCGCCGACCGGAGACCGTGGACCGAAGTGACCTCCAAGGACGATCCCGTGCTGATTCGAGCCCTCTTCTATGGCGTTTTGATCTGGCTCCTGGTGAAGTTCATCAAGGGCCTCAAGCCCGCCCCCAAGCCCGAGCGTCCCCGGGCCCGCCCGACCCCCGGCCGGGCGATCCAGGGGGGGGAGCTCGTGCAGGATCCCCACTGCGGGGTCTATGTGCCCAAGGAGTCGGCCGTGCCCGGTCCCGGCGGGACGTACTTCTGCAGCGAGGCCTGCCGGGACGCCCACGCCGCCAAGGGGGGCGGCGCGGCATGAGCGGCCGCCCCGGCCGGCTCCTCAGGGTGGATCTCGCCGAGCGCGCGGCCCGGGTGGAGGAGATCCCGCCCGAGGTGCTCCGGGCCTACCTGGGGGGCCGGGGCCTCGGGGCCTACCTGGTGCGTGCCGCAGGCCGGCACCGCCTCGATCCCCTGGACCCCTCGGCGCCCTTCGTGGTGGCCGCCGGACCCCTCACGGGCACGGCGGCTCCCACGGCCTCGCGCACCAGCGCCACGGCCCTCTCCCCCCTCACGAACACCCTGTTCGACGCCAACTCGGGCGGTTTCTTCGGCATCCGGCTCCGGCGGGCCGGGTACGACGCCCTGTGGATCGAGGGCCGCGCCGATGCCCCGGTGGTCCTCTCGGTCGACCCGGACGGGGTCCGGTTCGAGCCCGCCGGGGACCTCCGGGGGCTCGGGAACCGGGCCGTCCAGAGGGCGCTGGCCGAGCGGCACGGCCCCAAGGCCGCGGCCCTCACCGTGGGGCCGGCCGGCGAGACCGGGTCGCGGCTCGCCAACGTGGCCCACGGCGAGCGGTTTTTCGGCCGGGGGGGCCTGGGGGCCACCTGGGGCGCCAAGAACCTGAAGGCGGTCGTGGTTCGGGGGGAGGAACCGATCGAGGTGGCCGACCCAGAGGGGTTCGCCTTCGTCGTGCGGGAGTGCCGCAAATGGCTCTCGGCCCACCCGGTCACGAGCCGGGGCCTCCCGGAGTTCGGAACCGCGGTCCTCATGAACGTGGTGAACGCGGTGGGGGCCCTTCCCGCCCGGAACTTCCGGGAGAGCCGGTTCGACCGGGCCGATACGGTGTCGGGGGAGGCCCTCCGGGAGATCACGGTGGGGAAAAAGGCCTGCCCGGGGTGCCCCATCGCCTGCGGCCGGCGGATCCGGCTGGGGGGCGGGGAGGCCCAGGGCCCGGAGTTCGAGACCCTCTGGGCCTTCGGCGTGGACCTGGGCCTGGCGGACCTCGCGGCCGTGGCCCGGCTCAACCTGTTGGCCAACGACCTCGGCCTCGACACCATCTCGGCCGGGGCGACCCTGGCGGCGGCCCGGGAGCTGTGGGAGCGGGGGGACCTGCCCTGGGACCCCCTGGAGGGGGGCGAGGCGGGGGTGGCGCGGCTTCTGGAGGAGATGGCCCTGGGCC
>CAZUYO010000517.1:0-1516 GCA_964624725.1 uncultured Thermodesulfobacteriota bacterium | reverse complement strand
GCCAGGGTCACGGCGGCGGCGTCCACCCGGCCGGCGGCCAGGGCCGCAAGGCAGGCCGCCTCGTCGGCAAGGGCCTCCACCTCAGCCCCTTCGAGGCCCGGAAACGGCGGGCTTCCGGCGGGCACGGCCGCCCGGAGCCCGGCCAGCCGGCCCGGACCCAGCTCGGCCGGGCCGTCGGGCCGGGCGACCCACACGTAGGGGGAGGACACCACCGCCGGGGTGGACCGGAGCCCGTCGCGCTCCCGGCCCACCACGGCCAGGTCGGCCCGGCCGGCCCGCACCCGGGCCGCCGCCTCGTCCTCGTCGGCCGCGGGGACCGGCCGCACGGTGAGGTCGAGCCCCCGCTCGATCCGGGCGACGAGATCGGCCGCGAGCCCGTGGAACCCGCCCCCCGGGCCCGCGAACGCAAACGGCGGCCGCCCCCGGGGGAAGGCGAGCCGCACCTCGGGGTGGGCCTCCACCCAGGCGCGCTCCTCGGCGGTGAGCTCCATGGCGGGGGGCGGCAGGAGGTGGGTGTCGGTGGCCCAGCGCTCCCTGAGGGCGGCCCACTCGGCGTCGGTCAGGGAGGCCAGGGCCTTGTCGAGGGCCGAGGCGAGAAGGGGCCAGTCGGCCCGCACGGCGAAGCGCTCCAGCGACGAGTCCCGGTCGTACACGGGCCCCAGCCGCAGGTTCGTCAGGAGGTAGCGGTTTCGCAGGTACGCCACGGCCCCCACGAACCCGACGGCCGCGTCGGCCCGGCCCGTGGCCACGGCGTAGAGGGCGTCGCGCATCGTGTCGGCCCACACGGGCCGCACGGTGGGAAACTCCTCGGTGATGCGGCCCGAGATCTGGTAGCCCCGCACCAGCGCCACCGTTTTCCCCGCCAGGTCGGCCCGGCGCTCCACCCGGGGACCGCCCTCCCGGACCACGACCACCTGGGATTTGAACACGTAGGGGCGGGTGAACCGGAACCAGGCCTCCCGCTCGGGCCGCCGGACCATGGTGGCCACCACGTCCACCTCCCGGCGCCGGGCCGCCTCGAAGAGGTCGGCCCACACCCCCAGGGGGGACACGTCCCACTCGATCCCCAGGCGCTCGGCCACCCGCTGGGCCACGTCCACCGCGAAGCCCTTGAGCCGGCCGTCCTCCCGGAAGCTGTAGGGGGGGAAATGGGCGTCGAAGGCGATGCGCACCACGCGGTGGCCCGCCAGGAACCGGGCCTCCTCGGGGGTGAGCACGACCCCGCCCCCGCCCCGCGCCACGCCGGCACCGGCCAGGGCCCACAGCCCCAGGGCGGCCAGCGCCGTCCGCCACCCGCGCCCCACGCCCGACGCCCTCCTTTCGCCCCACCCGGCGGGGAACCCTGGGAACTGTACCGGAAACGGCCGGAAAGCGGAAGGGTTCCGGCGACGCCCTAGATCAAACCGCCGTTTGACCCGACGGCCCCGGCGGTGCTACAAGCGGCCCCGAGTCCCCACCCCGCGTTCCGGAGGAACCCCATGGCCGAGAACTTCTTCCTCGACACCCCGGATCTCGC
>CAZUYO010000516.1:0-1519 GCA_964624725.1 uncultured Thermodesulfobacteriota bacterium | reverse complement strand
GAGGGGGCATCGCGCTCGCCCTCGACGACGCCGAGGACGAGGAGTTCCAGCCGTATTGAGGAGGTGCCGGACCGGCCCGGGCCTGACGCGGGCCGGTCCGGCAGAACGACTCGGGGGCCGAGGGCCCCGTGCAATGCCGGAACCGAGGGTAGGGGGTGCGGGCATCCGGCCGAACCATCGTGGCCTACCCGGCTCGGCGGGGCGGGCGCTCGCCGAGGGGGGATTTCTTTCACGGCCCGGGGATCCGGGCAGGAGGAACGAGCATGCTGAGCAACGTGAGGGTCGGGACGAAGCTGATGGCCGGGTTCCTGGCGGTGAGCGCGGTCGCTCTCGTCGTCGGGGTCATGGGGTACCGGGGCATGGGGGTCGTCATGGCGGCCTACGACGATGCCGCCGAGGTCCGCTTGCCCGGGGTGCGGGCCCTCCTGACGATCCAGGAGAGGACGACGGCCCTCAAGTCGGCCGAGCGCACGCTCCTCAACCCGCGCCTTACGCTGGAGGAGAGGGACCACGAGCACGAGAACTTCCGCAAGCGCACCCGCGCGGCCGAGGAGGCGATGAAGGCGTACGACGGACTGCCCCGGCGCGACGACGAGGAGGCGCTGTGGCGGGAGGTCCAGACCCGGTGGGCCGCGTATCAGAGGGAGTTGGGAACCTACCAGGCCCTTTCAATGAAGTTCACCGGGTTTGGCGTGTTGGACCCGGCGAATCTTGCCGCCGATCTGGCCCAGAGGGAGATCGAGCACCGGGAATGGATTTTCGATCTCAGCGAGACGGTGGTGGAGATGGTTCCGTTTCGACGAACCACGGACCCCACCCGGTGCGCCATGGGGCGCTGGCTCGAAAGCTACACCACCGCGAATCCCGGGCTCGCCGCGGCCATGAAGGAGTTCCGGCGGCCCCACGAGCGGGTGCACCGAAGCGCCGAGAAGATCGTGTCCATCCTGAACGGACCCGGAACCGACGAAGACAAGCGGCGGCGGATGATGGAGGTGTTCGACGGGGAGACGATGCCGGCGTTCCGCGAGGTACTCGCGATCTTCGCGCGGATGCGGAAGGTGGCGGCCGAGGCCGACGGCATGCTCGCCGCGTTGAACGAACAGGCCGAGACCCGGGACCGGAAGGCGTACAAGGCGCTCGAGCAGTCCCTGGGGGACCTCGTTTCCCTGGCCGAGCGCATCGCGGCCGAGCGGATGCAGGAGACCGACCGGGCCGTGGCAACGGCGGGGAAGGTCGTGATTGGGGCCATCGGGGCCGGCGTCGCGGTGGCGGTGCTCCTCGGCTTCGTGTTCTCCCGGGCCATCACCCGGCCGCTCCAGGACGGCGTGCGCGCGGCCGAGCGGCTCGCGGCGGGCGACCTCACGGCCGACGTCCGTGTGCCGGGCAACGACGAGGTGGGCCAGGTGATGGCGGCGATCCGGGCGGCCATCGAGAAGCTTCGGGAGGTGGTCGCCGCGGTGCAGGCGGCAGCGGGGCAGGTGGCCGCCGGGAGCCAGGAGATGAGCTCGGGGGCGCAGCA
>CAZUYO010000515.1:0-1528 GCA_964624725.1 uncultured Thermodesulfobacteriota bacterium | reverse complement strand
GGTGCGGGGGGCGGTCGCAGAGACCTCGGGCCTGCGTCCGGCCGCGCCGGTTGGGCCGCCACGGCCACCGCCCTCCCGACGATTCTTCGGCCTCGAGCCACGACGAACGGCCCTGCCGGCCGGGAGAGTTCCCGATGGATACGCTGAAGGCCCATCTGGGCACCCATCTTTTCGACCTCGTCCCGGAGCCGGTGTTCGCCCTGGACCCGGGCGCCCGGTTCCTCCTGGTGAACGCGGCGGCCACCCGGTACCTGGGCCGGCCGGCCGAGGAGATCGTGGGCCGGGAGGTGGGGGAGCTTTTCCCGCCGGACCAGGCCGGCCGGCAGCGGGAGGTCATCGCCCGGGTGGTGGCCACGGGCGAGCCGTTCCTGGAGGAGCGGGTCACCCCGATCGGCGAGGAGACCTTCGTGTTCCAGTACGCCCTGTGCCGGGTGGACGGCCCCGACGGGGCCCCCCTCGGGGTGCTCGGCATGGTGCGGGACGTCACGGCCCTGGTGCGCCTCGAGCGCTGTTACGCCGAGCTCTACGAGCGGGCCACCGATGCCCTTTTCGGCATCGACCGGGAGGGGCGGATCCGGGTGATCAACCGGGAGGCCGAGGAACTCTCCGGGTACCGGCGCGACGAGGTGGAGAGCCTCCACTTTTCCGAGGTGGTGCCGCCCGACGAGGTGGAGCGGCTCAAGCGGTATTTCGAGGCCCGGGTCCGGGGCGAGGACGCCCCCACCCAGTACGAGGTCCGGTTCCTCCACAAGAGCGGCGAGGAACGCTGGGCCGAGGTGCGGATCTCCCGGGAGACCTCGAGCGTGGGGGCGTTCCAGGCCTCGGTCCGGGACATCACCGAGCGAAAGAAGCTCGAATCCCTCCGGCGGGAGTTCCTGCACCTCGTCGGCCACGACATCAAGACCCCGCTCACGGTGATCCAGGGGTTTGCGAGCGCCCTTCGCTCCGGCGCCTACGGGGAACTCCCCGACCCCCAGCGCCAGTGCGTGGAGCAGATCCTCGACGCGAGCCGGCGGGTGGCCTCCATGGTGGAGCGGTTCCTCCTGGCCGAACGGCTCGCCCAGGAGGGGGCCTGGACGCCCCAGCCCGGGCCGGCCCGCACGGTGTTCGAGGCCGCGGTGCGGGGGTTTGGGCCCCGGGCCCGGGACCGGGGGGTGGAGCTGCGGGCCGAGGCCCTGGTGCCCCCGGGCGTCGAGGTGGCCGACGCAGAGGGGTTCCGGCACGTGGTCGAGAACCTGGTGTCCAACGCCCTCAAGTTCACGCCGGAGGGGGGCCGGGTCGAGGTCCGCCTGGAGCCCGACCAGGGCGGGCTCCGGCTCACCGTGGCCGACACCGGCCGGGGCATCCCGGCCCGGGATCGGGAGCGGCTCTTCGAGCGCTTCTACCGGGCGTCCAACGCCGGGGGCACCTCGGGCTCGGGCCTGGGGCTCCACATCGTGAAGCTCCTCGTGGACCGCGCCGGGGGCCGCATCGAGGTGGACTCGGAGGAGGGCCGGGGCACCACGTTTCGGGTGTGGCTCCCGGCGGC
>CAZUYO010000514.1:0-1535 GCA_964624725.1 uncultured Thermodesulfobacteriota bacterium | reverse complement strand
GGGAAGACGGCGGGGGGGAGTCGATCCCCGTCGGTCCAGGGGGCCCCGGGCCCTGGTTTGCAATGGAACGCCGTTTTGTGCAATAAAGGGGGTCTCCCATCCCGCTGCCGGATTTCCGGTGCGGCGCGAGATCGTCACTCCCTCGTACGACATGGTGGTCCGCCACGGGCGCGGCGGCGTCCCGGACGGACTCGTTTCGCCCCGGGTCCGGGGGGCATCCCGTCCGACCGACGACGGAGGACCGACGACCGAGGACCGACGACTGTATGACCGATCTTCAAAGGAGGTGTGCCATGACCCCACCCCAATGGACCGACACGCGAGCCTTTGACCCCGGCCGGTTCGTCACGCACCTGAACGCGGTTCCCGGCCTGCGCTCCGAGGAGCGGGAGAAGCTCGAACCCGTCGCGCGGCGATTCCGGTTCCAGGCCCCCGCCTACTACCTTTCCCGCATCTCCTGGAGAAACCCGAGGGACCCCCTGCGGCGGATCGTGGTCCCCGATCCCCGGGAGCTCGAGGACGCGGGAAGCCTCGATCCCTCCAACGAGAAGGCGAACCGGGTGCTGCCCGGCCTCCAGCACAAGTACCGGGATACCGTGGTGGTGCTTCTCACCGACCAGTGCGCCGGGCTGTGCCGGTACTGCTTTCGCAAGCGGCTCTTCATGCAGGAGGAGCGGGAGTGCCTGCAGGATCTCGGCGCGGCCGTGCGGTACGTCGCGGAGCACCCCGAGATCCGGGACGTGCTGTTGACCGGGGGTGACCCGCTGGTGCTTCCCACGGCCCGGCTGCGCGAGGCCGTGCTCGCCTTCGCGGGGGTGCCCCACGTGGCCACGATCCGGATCGGGTCGAAGACCCCGGCGTACAACCCGCTGAGGATCCTGAAGGACCCCGGCCTGTTCGCGCTCGTCCGGGAGGTGCGGACCCGGGGCAAGGCGCTTGCGGTGATGACCCACTTCGACCACCCGGCCGAGCTCGGCCCCGAGGCCCGGCGGTGCGTGGAGCGGTTCCTCGAGGCGGGGGCCCAGGTGTTCAACCAGTGCCCGCTGGTGCGGGGGCTCAACGACGACCCGGAGGTGCTGGCCGAGCTGTACCAGGAGCTCGTGGGCCTCGGCGCCACCCCGTACTACCTGTTCCAGATGCGGCCGGCCGTGGGGAACCGGGCGTTCGCCGTGCCGATCGTCGAGGGGTGGGAGATCCTGCATCGGGCGCGGCGCCGGCTCTCGGGGCTCGCCCGCCGGGTGCGCTACGCCATGAGCCATGCCTCGGGGAAGATCGAGATCGTGGGGGTGGACGAGGGGGCCGTGTACGCCCGGTACCACCGGGCCCGGAACCCGGCCGACGAGGACCGGGTGCTGGTGCTGCCCCGCAACGACCGGGCCCTTTGGCTGGAGGATTTCTTCGCCGACGCGGAGGAGGATCGGGACGCCCTGGCCTCGTGAGGCGCTCGGGTTCCCCTCGCCCCGATAGGACAACGGCCACCCGGCGCTGACGCCCCGGGTGGCCGTCGTTGTGTCCGCGTGGCGCCGCCGGCCGAA
>CAZUYO010000513.1:0-1536 GCA_964624725.1 uncultured Thermodesulfobacteriota bacterium | reverse complement strand
GGGGCCGGGCCGGCCGAGGCGGTCAAGGTGGTGCCGGAACAGCCCGGGTTCTGGGCCAAGCTGTTCGGGGCGAAACCGGTGCGGGGCCACCCGAGCGTTTCCTGCGCCGGCGAGGTGCGGCCCGACGGCACCGTGACCGGCTGCCACCGGCCCGAGGCCGGCGGCGAGGCGTTCCTCGTGGCCGGGGGGGCCGGCCGGCCCGTGGACGAACTCTGCCGCGCCTGCCACGCCGAGCAGGCCGAACCGGGCGCCCATCACCCCTCGTACAAGAAGGACGCGGACGGCGACGGGGTGCCCGAGACGATCGTCCGTCCGGCCGAGGGCCAGGAGGTGTACGGCGAGTACGCCCCGGACGGCGCGGCCGACGCCCTGGTGTTCCGCACGCTCGCCGACGGGCGCCGGGAGCTCGTGGCCCGGCTCCCGCTGGAGACCGTGACCGAAACCGTCGATGGCCAGCCCGTGGAGGAGCCCCACGTCGTCACCTGCACCACCTGCCACAACCCCCACTTCGGGTACCTGGCCGGGGTGGGCTCCGAGGAGGAGCTCAACCCCGAGCTCGTGGCGCGGCCCGAGGGCGACGCCCTCCTGCGGCTCCGCGACTACACGAACGCCCTGTGTGAAACGTGCCACTGAACCGCCTCGCCCGAACCGCCCTCGCGCTCGCCGCGGTCGTGACCGGCCTGGCGGCCCTCCCGGGCTGGGCCGCCACGGACCGGTGGGAGCCCTACCCCCCGGGGGTCGGCGGCCCCTGGGGGGGAAGCGTGCGCCGGATCGTGGAGGACGCCGACGGGGGGCTTTGGGCCGCCACGGGCGGGGGCGTGTACCGGAGCGCCGACGGGGGGGACACCTGGGCCTTCGCCTCGGAGGGGTTCGGGAGCCTCGACGTCACCGACGTGGCCGTGTGCGGCAGCGGTCCGGCGGCCGTCTGGGCCGCCACGGCCGGGAGCGGGCTCTACGTGAGCCGGGACGCCGGAACCACTTGGACGGCGACCGCGGCGTCGGCCCTCTCGGTCGCAGGCCGGCCCCAGACCCGGTTTTCCCACGTGGCCGTGGACCCGACCGACTGCGACCGGGTGTTCGCGGCCACCTTCGACGACTCGACGGTGCTGTTCCGGTCGTCCGACGGCGGCGACACCTGGACGAACCTGGGGAGCTACGCGGTCAGCGCGCTCGCCTTCGCGGCGGACGGGACCCTGTTCGTGGGCACCCAGGACTCCCGGCTCTACCGGCTGGACCCCACGGGCGGGTTCCCCTCGCTGCTCCAGACCTTCCCGGGGGGCCACGTGGCCGGGATCGCCCTTCCGGGGGGCGACGGCGCGGTCATCGCCGCGGCGGTGGAGGGCGAGGGACTCTGGATCAGCGAGGACGCCGGCGCCACCTGGGAGGAGCGCCACTTCGGGAGCGGCGGGAACCCCGACTTCCACGAGGTGGACGCGGTGGCCGCCCTTCCGAACGACCCGGACCGGCTCTGGTACCACCTGAACGACCCGCTGGCCGGAGCCGCGACCGCCCTGTACGAGACCCCGGACCTGGGGG
>CAZUYO010000512.1:0-1538 GCA_964624725.1 uncultured Thermodesulfobacteriota bacterium | reverse complement strand
TGGAGGTCTACGCCCTCGGCACCCGGGTGACCCCCGAGGGGGTCGCGGCCACCGGACTTCTGCCGATCCGGCTGGATCCCGCGTGAACGTCTCCCCTTGTGCCCCGCGATTCGCGCGCTAGGCTTGCCCCCGCGAAGCCGGCGACCCACGGCTCTCCGGGAGGGCGCCCGTGTCCGGGCGTTCCGGTTCCGCGCCCGGGAAAGGAGAAAAGAGCCATGAGGTTCGGCCGCGCCCTCGTCTCCGCCCTGTTCGCCTGCCTCGTCCTCGCGCCCCCCTCCCCGGCCGCCAACTGCCGCGACGGGATCCAGCCGAACGGCGCCCTTTACCGGATCTGCGTGCCCGAGCCGTGGAACGGCGATGTTCTCGTGTTCGCCCACGGGTACGTCTCCCCCCTGGAGCCGGTCGCGATCCCTGAGGACCAGCTCGTGCTCCCCGACGGCACCTCCATCCCCGACCTCGTGACCGGGCTCGGGTACGCCTTCGCGGTGACGAGCTACCGGGACACGGGGCTCGTGATCCCCGAAGCGGTGGAGGACGTCCGGGAGCTCGTGGACACCGTGTTCCCGTCGGAGGGCCTCTACCCGACCCGGGTTCTCCTCGCCGGGGCGTCCGAGGGAGGGGCGGTGACCGTGCTGGCCCTGGAGGAACACCCGGATCTCTTCTCCGGCGGGCTCGCCGCCTGCGGCCCCATCGGGAGCTTCCAGCGGCAACTGGACTACGTGGGGGATTTCCGGGTCCTTTTTGACTACTTCTTCCCGCGGGTGCTCCCGGGAACCGCGGTCGAGATCCCGGAGGAACTGATCGCCCGGTGGGACGACGTGTACGTCCCCCGGGTTCTCGCCGCGATCGGTGCGAATCCACACGCCACGGAGCAGTTGCTCCGGGTGGCCCGGGCGCCCGTGGATCCGGCCGTTCCCGAAACCGTGGCGCAGACCGTGCTCGGGGTGCTCTGGTACAACGTGTTCGGCACGAACGACGCCCGGGAGAAGCTCGGCGGGAACCCCTACGACAACACCCGGCGCTGGTACTCGGGCTCGGACAACGACTGGCGGCTCAACCTGCGGATCCAGCGGTTCCGGGCCGACCCCGAGGCCCGGCGAGCCGTGGCGGAGGGGTACGAGACCTCAGGCCGCCTTCGGGTTCCCCTGGCCACCCTCCACACCACAAGGGACCCCATCGTCCCCTACTGGCACGAGCCCCTGTACGGGCTGAAGACCCTGTTTTCGGGCTCGGCCCTCTGGCGCGCCCATTTTCGGGTGGACCGCTACGGCCACTGCGCCTTCACCTCCGACGAAGTTGTGCAGGCGCTCACGGCCCTCGTGTGGCGGGTCCGGATCGCCGAGTGGCTGCGGTGAGGAAGCGCCGGCCCTTCGGTCCCGCCTTGCTTGACAGCCGGGCGGCACCACCCGTAGCCTGAACCGCCATCGCCCGGGCCGGCGGCGCGCCCGGCGGCCCGGGCGAGGGGCTACGGCTGGGGAACGTCACGATAACCTGGATCGCGGAGGCCCGACGCCTCCTAACCTCCCAGCCTCCCAGCT
>CAZUYO010000511.1:0-1538 GCA_964624725.1 uncultured Thermodesulfobacteriota bacterium | reverse complement strand
TACGAGGCCGTGCTCGCCATGGTGGGGGAGCTGTGCGCCCGGAAGATCCACCCCCGGGCCCGGCAGGTGGACCGGGAGGGGGTGCGGTTCGCGGACGGGGAGGTGTGCCTGGCCGAGGGCACCCGCCAAAGCCTCGAGGACCTGCGCCAGGCCGGGCTCCTGGGGGTCACCCTGCCGCGCCGGTACGGCGGGCTCAACTTCCCCAACACGGTCTACAACCTGATGATGGAGATGGTGGCCCGGGCCGACGCGAGCCTCCACAACCTGGTGGGGCTCCAGGAGATCGGGGAGACGATCCACCGGTTCGGCTCCGAGGAGCAGCGGGAGCGCTACCTGCCCCGGCTCGCCTCGGGCGAGGCCGACGGCGCCATGGCCCTGACCGAGGCCGACGCGGGAAGCGACCTCCAGGCCGTGCGGACCCGGGCCCGGCAGGACCCGGAGACCGGCCAGTGGAGGCTGAGCGGCACCAAGCAGTTCATCACCAACGGGTGCGCCCGGATCCTCCTGGTGCTGGCCCGGTCCGAGGAGGGGACCCGCGACGGCCGGGGGCTTTCGCTGTTCGTGTGCGAGGCCGGGCCCCGGGTGCGGGTGCGGCGGATCGAGGAGAAGATGGGGCTCCACGGCTCGCCCACCTGCGAGATCGAGTTCGACGACGCCCCGGCCGAGCTCGTGGGCGCCCGGAGGCGGGGCCTCACCCGGTACGTCATGTCGCTCATGAACGGGGCCCGGGTGGGGGTGAGCGCCCAGGCCGTGGGCATCGCCGAGGCCGCCTACCGCTCGGCCCGGGAGTACGCGGCGAACCGCCGCCAGTTCGGCCGGGCCATCGAGGAGTTCCCGGCGGTCTATGAGATGCTCGTGCGCTCCCGGGTGCGGGTGAACGCGGCCCGGGCCCTCCTGTACGAGACCACCCGGTACGTGGACCTCCGGGACGGGTGCGAGCGCGCCGGCGACGCGGCCGCGGCCAAGCGCTGGGACCGGATCGCCTCGGTCCTGACCCCGCTTACCAAGGCCTACTCCACCGAGGTGGCGAACCAGGTGGCCTACGACAGCCTCCAGGTCCACGGCGGAAGCGGGTACATGAAGGACTACGAGGTGGAGCGCCACTGCCGGGACGCCCGGGTGACGAACATCTACGAGGGAACCACGCAACTGCAGTACGTGGCGGCCCTGGGCGGGGTGATGAACCGGGTGCTCGACCCCCTGGTGGACGAGCTCGCGGGGCTCGGGTACGGGGGCCGCCTCGGGGACCTGGCCGGGGCCCTGGCCGAGGCCCGGGCGAAGCACCGGCGGGCCGTGGCCTACGTGGCCGAACGGCGGGAGGCCGACTACCAGGACCTCATGGCCCGGCGGCTGTGCCACACCGAGACCCTGGTCCTCACGGGGTACCTGCTCCTGCGCGACGCCCTGGCCGACCCGGGGCGCGAGGCGCTGGCGGAGCTCTTCGTGGCCGAGGCCCTGCCCCAGATCGACCTCGACACCGCCGTGGTGCTCGCGGGCGACCGGACGCTCATCGACCGGCGGGGGGAGGTGGTTTAGGC
>CAZUYO010000510.1:0-1541 GCA_964624725.1 uncultured Thermodesulfobacteriota bacterium | reverse complement strand
GTAGCGCGATCGGCAACGAGAGACGGAGGTGATCTGGATGATGGGGCACGGACCGTTGGGCGGCGCCATGCCGGGGTTCGGGTGGCTCGTGACGGTGCTTCGTTTCCTCCCCCCAAGCCGCCCGCCCCGCCCTTGAGATTACTCGTGGTATTGAGTAAATTTACTCACCATCATGAGTATCGTTCCGCTTCCTTCCTTTGAGCGCGGCCAGGCCAAGGTCCTCGCGGCCCGGCTTGCGGAGCCGCGGCGGTTCATGCAGGTGGTCTCCGGCCCCCGCCAGGTCGGCAAGACGACACTTGTGTGTCAGGTGCTGAGCCGGCTCGACCTGCCGACGGTGTTCGTTTCCGCGGACGAACCGGTTCCCGGCGACACCGCGTGGCTCGCCGCCCAATGGGAGCGAGGACGGCTCGCCGCTGCTGGCGCGGGGAAGGCCGGAGCCGTTCTGGCTCTCGACGAGATCCAGAAGATCCCCCGGTGGTCCGAGGCCGTAAAGCGACTTTGGGACGAAGACACCCGCGCCGGAACACCGCTCAAGGTCGTCTTGCTCGGCTCTGCGCCGCTCCTCATGCAGCGTGGGCTCACGGAGAGCCTCGCGGGGCGATTCGAGGTGATCCACCTGCCCCACTGGTCCTACCCCGAGATGCGGACCGCATTCGGGTTCTCGCCGGACGACTATCTCTACTTCGGCGGTTACCCGGGGGCCGCCCCGCTCGCCGACGACCCGGCGCGATGGCGCCGCTATGTGCTGGACGCTCTCGTCGAGACGACCATCGCGCGCGACGTGCTGATGATGACGCGGGTGGATAAACCCGCCTTGCTCCGGCGTGTGTTCGACCTGGGTTGCCGTTACTCGGGACAGGTCTTGTCCTACACCAAGATGTTGGGCCAGCTTCAAGATGCGGGGAACACGACCACCTTGGCCCACTACCTCGACCTGCTCGGCCGGGCCGGCATGCTCACCGGCCTGCAGAAATATGCGGCTCAACCCGTGCGGCGCAGAGGCTCGAGCCCAAAGCTCCAGGTGCTGAACACAGCGCTGATGACCGCGATCACAGGCCTGGGGCCGGAAGAGGCCCTGACCGACAGGGAGTTCCGCGGCCGTCTCGTGGAGTCGGCCGTGGGAGCGCATCTCGCCAACGCGTCCGCGGGAGGCGTGTGCCAGCTGTACTACTGGCGCGAACGCAACCGGGAGGTGGACTTCGTGCTCCGGGCCGGCCGCCGGCTCGTTGCGATCGAGGTCAAGAGCGGCCGCACCCCCCACGCTCTGCCCGGACTGAGCCATTTTGCCCGAGCCTTCGCGCCGACCCGCACCTTGATCGTGGGGGGAGATGGAATTCCCCTGACAGAGTTCCTCGAAAAGCCGGTGGAGCACTGGTTGGGCCCTTGACAAAGGGCGCGGATCGGCGGTTCGTCCCCGCGCAGGGAGGTTCTGACCATGCGCACCGTCAACATCCACCAGGCGAAGACCCATCTTTCGCGACGGGTCCGGGAGGCCGCCCGGGGAAAGCCTTTCGTCATCGCACGGGCCGGCAAGCCCTTGG
>CAZUYO010000509.1:0-1542 GCA_964624725.1 uncultured Thermodesulfobacteriota bacterium | reverse complement strand
GACCCCGCCGGCCCCGGTGGGCCTGGTGGGGAGGGCGGCTCGCCGACGTGAACCCGCGCCACGCCGTGCGGATCCTGCGGGCCGCCGCGGGATTCGAGGAACTCGTGTTCGGAGGCGGGCCGCCGTTGGACCGGGCGCTCCAGGCCCACACCCGGGCCCGCCGGAACATGGGCCGAAACGACCGGGCCATCCTGGCCGAGGCCGTGTACCACCTGGCGCGCAACCGGGAGGCGATCCGGCGGGCACTGCCCGAGGCCGTCCCCGGGGACGGCGACCTCCTGCTCCTGGCGTTCCTCGATCGCCTGGGGGTCAAGGACCCGGGGAAGGTGCCCCACCTCCCCGGGGGGGTCGCGCCGTGGCTCCAGGCCCTCGGCCGGCTCGAGCGCCTCCGGGAGCGGTGGGTCGAGCGCCTGGAAGCCCACCGAAAGGCCGAGATTCCGGGCCGGGGCCCCGTGCGGGAGGCCCTGGAGGGGCTCTTCGGGGTGCCGGGCTGGTGGCTCGACGCCGGGCCTTGGGCCCGGGTGGGGGATGCCGTGCGGGAGCTCGGGCGGCTCCGGCGGCCCCAGGAGCTCACGCTCCGGGTGCAGGCCCACCGGGCCGAGCGGCCGGCGGTGCTCCGGGAGCTCCGGGACGCGGGGGTGCCGGTGTCGCCCACGCCCCGGAGCCCCTGGGGCATCCGGGTTGCGGGGCGGCACAACGTGCTGGCCCTGCCCGCGGTCCGGGAGGGACGGGTGGAGGTCCAGGACGAGGGGAGCCAGCTCGTCGCCTGCCTGTGCGATCCCAAACCCGGGGAGCGGGTTCTCGACTTCTGCGCCGGCGGCGGCGGGAAGGCCCTGGCCCTGGCGGCCGCCATGGGGGGGCGCGGCGAGGTGGTGGCCCACGACGCCGACCCGGCGCGGCTCCGGGACACCCGACGCCGGGCCCGGCGGGCCGGGCTCGGGAACATCCGGGTCGAGGCGTCCGCCGAGGCCGTCGGACGCCGGGCGCCCTACGACCTGGTGCTCGTCGACGTGCCCTGTTCCTCCTCGGGCACCCTGCGGCGAAACCCCGACGTGGCCTGGCGGTGGACCGCCGAGGACCTGGGGCGCCTGACCGCGCTGCAGGCCGAGATCCTCGACCGGGTCGCGGGGTGGGTCCGGCCGGGCGGGTTCCTGGTGTACGTGACCTGCAGCCTCCTCGTGCCGGAAAACCAGGCCCAGATCGAGGCGTTTTTGGCCCGCCACCGGGAGTTCGCACCGGCCCCCCTGGGCGACCGAACGGGCCACGAACCGCTCCTCGACCTGCCGGGCGCCGAGGCCGGGATCCTGCGCCTTCCGGCGAACCTGCCCCGGTACACCGGCGACGCCTTCTTCCTGGCGAGGCTCGGGAGGCTGGGCAGCTAGGCGGCTGGGCAGCTAGGCGGCCGGCGCCGCCGCGATGTGCAGGAGCCGCGGCTCCCAAGGTCCGGGCGTCCGCGCGTCCGAACGTCCCAACGTCCCCGCGCCCCCCATCGGTTGCCCCGCCCCGTCGGCGTTGCTATAAGAGGGCGCCTTTGGACCCCCC
>CAZUYO010000508.1:0-1555 GCA_964624725.1 uncultured Thermodesulfobacteriota bacterium | reverse complement strand
CTCGTTCGCAGCAGGAGATGGGCCCCCTCGCCGCCCTTGGGGAACGGGATGAGGGCCCAGGTGCCGCGGAGGCGGCCGCCCTCGAACCGGACGACCCAGCGGGTGCCGGGGCCGCCCTCCAGGGTCTCGTAGCGGCCCCGGTCCCAGATGGTGACGGTGCCGGCGCCGTACTCGCCCTCGGGGATCACGCCCTCGAACCCGAGGTAGGCGAGGTCGTGGTCCTCGGTGCGGATGGCGAGCCGGCGCTCGCCGGGCCGCAGCGGCACCCCCTTCGGCACGGCAAAGCTCACGAGCACGCCCCCGTGTTCGAGGCGCAGGTCCCAGTGGAGGCGCCGGGCGTGGTGCTCGTGGACGACGAAGCGGGGCGGCCCCGAAGGCCGGGAGGCCGGGGCGTCGGAGGGTTCGGTTTTCACCGCGCGTCGGGTGTTTCGGGAGCCTGATCGGGATTGCGATCGGGGCATCGGGCCGGCCCGTTCTCGTATGAATGCCGTGGAGGGGCGCGGGAGGGGCTGGGGTGAAGGGCCTACTCCACGGTCACGAAGGGCCGAAGGGCCTCGAGCTTCTTTTCCCCGATACCCCGTACCTGCAGGAGGTCGTCCACCGCCCGGAACGGACCGTTTTGTTCCCGGTAGTCCACGATGGCCCGGGCGGTGACCTCGCCGATGCCCTTGAGGGTCATCAACTGTTCCACCGTGGCGGTGTTCAGGTTCAGGCGCTCCGTCGCGGCCTGCTGGGTGCCCGCCTCCTGGGCCGCCCAGGCCGCCGGCATCGCGGCGACCGACAGGGCGACCCCGAGCACCACCGCCTGTAAGAAGCGCGCAATGCTCATCGGTTGTCTCCTTTTTTCGGCCCTCCCGCGCCCCCGCGCGGCACCCTACCACCCCGCGCACCGGGGTCAACCCCGGGAGGAGGAACGTCCCCGGGCCCAAACTATGACCTCTTGACTCTTTTTTCTGGACACGCCAAACTTCCCTGGTACGCTTCGCGGCGCATCCCGGACGACGGGGTGCGCGTTGTGCCACTCTCACATCCCCTACCGAGGAGGGAAGATCCATGAGCACGATCGGAGAACTCTACAAGCAGGCGGACTGGAAGGCCGAAAAGCACGTGCCGGTGATCGACTGCCCCGACACCGTGACCGCCGGCGAGGCGTTCGAGGTGAAGGTGTGCGTGGGCAAGGAGATCGCCCACCCCAACACCACCGAACACCACATCCGGTGGATCCGGCTCTACTTCCTGCCCGAGGGCGGGAAGGCCCCGTTCGAGGTGGCGAACCTGGAGTTCACGGCCCACGGCGAGTCGGCCGAGGGCGCGAACCAGGGGCCGGCCTACACCCAGCACCAGGGGAGCGCGTTTCTGAAGCTCAACGCCTCGGGCAAGCTCATCGCCACGAGCTACTGCAACATCCACGGCCTGTGGGAGAGCTCGAAGGACGTGCGGGTGGGGTGAGCGGGGAAGAACCGCGAAGGAACAAGGGCCGCCGGGAACCCCGGCGGCCTTTTCTTCTACCCCCCCTCACCCCGGCCCTCTCCCCCCGAGGGGGGGAGAGGGAAAC
>CAZUYO010000507.1:0-1583 GCA_964624725.1 uncultured Thermodesulfobacteriota bacterium | reverse complement strand
CGGGCTTTGACCCGGACGTTTCATCGATTCCTGTAAGGCCCCGCGGGGGTTCGGGGGGCTTGCGCACTCTGACGAAACGAGGTCTGAGGATGGGAACCTCGAAGAGACGACGATCCAAACCCGTCGCACGCGCCGCCACCAAAGATCAGGCGGTCGTGTACGGCCGCAGCGCTTGCCGGGCCCTGGCCGACCGGCGGCCCGACGACGTGATCCGCGCCTTTCTGGCCGAGGACCGGATCGGCGAGTTCGGCCCTCTTCTCCGCCACCTGGCCCGGCGGCGGGTGCCCTACCGGGTGGTGGGACCGGAGGAACTTGAACGGATCTCGGGGAGCCGGCACCACGAGGGGATCTGCCTGGTGGCGAAGCTCCCCCGCGCCCCAGCCCCGGAGGAACTCGCGGCCGAGCCCGGCCCGGCCCGGGTTCTAGCGCTGGCCGGGGTGTCGAACCCCCACAACCTGGGCGCCATCGTGCGTACGGCGGCCCAGTTCGGGGCCCGGTGCGTCCTGGCCGGGGGCGCCCCGGGGCCGCTCCCCCCGGCGGCCTGGCGCACGGCCGAGGGCGGCGCGGAATGGGTACCGGTGCTCCGCGGGCGCCTCCCGGAGCTGCTCGCCCCGTTTCGGGGCCGGGGTTTCCGCGTCATCGCCACGTCGAGCCACGGGGGGGAAGATCTCTTCCGGGCGGAGCTCGCACCGCGGGCGGTGTTCCTCCTGGGCGCCGAGGGTCCGGGGCTCCCCCGGGAGGCCCTGGAGGCGGCGGACCTCGTGGTCCGGATCCCCGGAACGGGGTGGGTCGAAAGCCTCAACGTGGCCACCGCGGCGGGAATCCTGCTGGCCGAGGCCTGGCGGCGGCACGGGGGACCGGGGGAACGATGACCCAGATCAAGGCGGCGGGGAACCCGGACATGGGATGCTTCCATGGCGGGGCGCCCCGCCGCGAACCCGAACGGGAGGGCGCGACCCGCTCGTTCGGCCCGAATTCGCTCAACGTGACGAGGAATCCTCCCATGGAAGGCTCAACCACCCCCCGCATGGCGCGGGAGCGGGAAACCATCCGGGCCATGATCCGGCTCTACTGCCGCGGCCACCACCCGGGGCCGGAGCGTCCCTGCGCCGAGTGCCGGGAGCTTCTCGCCTACGCCCTGGAGCGGCTCGACCGCTGCCCGTTCCAGGAGGGCAAGACCACCTGCGCCAACTGCCCGGTCCACTGCTACAAGCCCTCGATGCGCGACCGGGTCCGGGCGGTCATGCGCTACTCCGGCCCCCGGATGCTCCTTCGCCACCCGATCCTGGCCCTTCTCCATCTGTGGGACGGCCGCCGGAAGGAGCCCCTCCGGAGCCGCTGACGAGGCCGTGGGCCCAGTCCAGGATCGGCCGGACCCGGCCGGCGAGGAGCGGCCGGGCGTCCGGGTACGGGAGCCACCGGAACTCGTGGTGCTCCGGCCGGCCCAACTCCGGGCTCACCGGAAGCCGCACCTCCCCCTCGGGCGCCTCGGCGAGGTAGTACCGGGCCACCTTGCCCCGGCCGTAGGGGGGCGTCTCCCGAAACTCCTTCCCCCACCGGAAGACGAACGTCTCGAGCCCGGT
>CAZUYO010000506.1:0-1585 GCA_964624725.1 uncultured Thermodesulfobacteriota bacterium | reverse complement strand
CCCCGGTTCATCCCGCGCTCCCCCCTCGCGCTTCCAGCGACCCCAGCCAGGCGTCGGCCGCCCGGGCCCCGTCGATCGCGGCGCTCACGATGCCGCCCGCCCATCCCGCCCCCTCGCCCACGGGGTAGAGCCCGGGGAACCCCGGGCTCGCAAGCCCCTCGTCCCTCGCGAGCCGCACCGGGCAGGAGGTGCGGGTCTCGACCCCCACGAGCACACCCCGTCCGAGGGGCGGCACCTGCCGGGCGAGCGCCGGCAGGGCCCGGCGCAGGGCCTCGGCCACAAACCCCGGAAGGCACCGGTCGAGCGCCACCGGCACCGCGGGCCACGGGCAGGAGGTGCGCGGGATCGCCGTTGGGGGCCGTCCCGCCAGGAACTCCTCCACCTTCTGGGCCGGAACCGCCCGGGGCCCGGCGGCCTCCCCCGCCCGCCGCTCCCAGGTCCTCCGCCAGCCGAGCCCGCCCAGGACGCCCCCTCCCCAGTCCGCGGGGTCCACGGTCGCCACCAGGGCCGCGTTGGCCCACCGGCCCGACCGGCGGGACCCGCTCATGCCGTTCACCACGAGGCCGTCGGGCTCGGTGCCGGCCGGCACCACGGTGCCCCCCGGACACATGCAAAACGAGTACACGTCGCGGCCCTCGGCCCGGGCCTTCACCGCGAACTCGGCGGGCGGCAGCGCCGGGTGGCCCGCCCAGCGGCCGTACTGGCGGCGGTCGACCGCGGCCTGGGGCACCTCGATCCGAACCCCCACCGCAAACCCCTTGGGCTCGGCCGGCACGCCCCGGCCGACGAGGGTCCGCAGCAGATCGGCCGCCCCGTGGCCCGGCGCCAGGAACACGGCCGGCCCCTCCACCGGCCCGTCCCGGGTTTCGACCCCCACCACCCGCCCCCCGCGAACCCGCAGGTCCTCGACCCGGGTCCGGAACCGGAACTCGCACCCGGCCGCCTCGAGGCGGCGCCGGATGCGCCGAAGAATAGTCCTGAGCCGGTCGGTGCCCAGGTGGGGCCGGGCCTCCCACAGGATCTCCCCGGGGGCGCCGCAGGCGACCAGGGTTTCAAACACCCAGAGCTTCCGGGGGTCGCGACCCCGGTAGGTGAGCTTGCCGTCCGAGAAGGTCCCGGCGCCGCCCTCGCCAAAGGCCACGTTGGAGTCCGGGTCGAGCTCGCCCCGGCGCCAGTAGGCCGCGACCCGCCGGGTGCGCTCGGGAAGGGCGTCGCCCCGGTCGAGGAGGATCGAGGGCACCCCGGCCTCGGCGAGCCGGAGCGCCGCGAACAGCCCCGCCGGCCCCGTGCCCACGACCACGGGCCGGCCCGGGGGCCGCGGGGGCTTCGGGGGAGCCGGCGGTGCCTCCGGCGTCCAGGGCGCGGCCCCCGCCGGCAGCTCCCCGCCGGGCGGAACGTCCAGGGCGAGCGCCACCCGGTACACGAACCGCGGCTGCCCCCGGCCTCGGGCGTCGAGGGAGCGGCGAAGGGGTTTCCACGCCCGGACGCTCGACGCCGGAACCCCCATGCGCGCGGCCGCCATCTCGGGAAGCCGGTCGGGGGACTGCCCGAGGCCCAGGGCCACCCCCGAGACCGCCCACCACCC
>CAZUYO010000505.1:0-1592 GCA_964624725.1 uncultured Thermodesulfobacteriota bacterium | reverse complement strand
TCCGACCTGAAGCGGACCCAGGCCGCCCTGGAGGCCGAGCGCAACCGGCTCCGGGTGACCCTGGAGAGCATCGGCGACGGGGTGATCGCCGTGGATGCCCAGGGTCGGGTGGCGCTCCTGAACCCGACGGCCGAGGCGCTCACGGGGTGGAGCGCCCGGGAGGCCGAGGGCCGGCCTCTGGACGAGGTGTTCCGGATCGTCAACGAGACCACCCGGGAACCCGCCCAGGACCCCGTACAGACCGTCCTGTCCACCGGCCGGATCGCGGGGCTCGCCAATCACACCCTGCTCCTTTCCCGGGACGGCCGGGAAACCGCGATCGCCGACAGCGCCGCGCCGATCCGCGACGAACGGGGAAACGTGGTGGGGGTGGTGCTGGTGTTCCGGGACGTGACCGAGGAACGCCGGCGGGAGGCCGAGCGCGCCCGGGCCCAGCACCTGGAGTCCCTCGGGGTGCTCGCCGGCGGCATCGCCCACGACTTCAACAACCTGCTCATGGGCATCTCGGCGAACCTCGAGGCCGCCCGGCGAAAGGTGGCGCCCTCGGACCCCGCCTACACCCGGCTCGCCCAGGCCGAGGCCGCCTGCTTCCGGGCGACCCAACTCACCCGGCAACTCCTCACCTTCGCCCGGGGCGGGGAACCGGTGCGCCAGAGGGTCCACCTGGCCGAGCACCTCGAGGAGTGGGCCCGGTTTCCCCTGCGGGGTTCCAACGTCGCCCTCGACCTCCACCTCGCCGCGAATCTCCCGCCGGTGGACGCCGACCTGGGGCAACTGGAGCAGGTGGTCACGAACCTGGTCCTCAACGCCCGCCAGGCCATGCCCCGGGGCGGCACCGTACGGGTTGCGGCCGGCTCCTGCACGGTTGGGGAAAATGAACATCCCGGGCTTGCGGCCGGGGACTACGTGGTCGTCGAGGTCGAGGACACCGGCATCGGCATCCCCCCGGAGCACCTGCCCAAGATCTTCGACCCCTACTTCACCACGAAGCAGACCGGGAGCGGCCTCGGGCTCGCCACCGTGCACTCCATCGTGCGGCGCCACGGGGGCACGGTGACGGTGACCTCGAAGCTCGGGAAGGGCACGCGGTTTCGGGTGTACCTTCCCCCGGCGGGGGAAGACGCCCCCGCGGCGAGTCCCGAGGCCCCGGAACCGGCCGGCCCCGGGGCCCGCCCCTCCGGGGCCGCGCGCATCCTGGTCATGGACGACGAGGAGATGCTCCGGGACGTGCTGTGCGAGGTGCTGGAGGACATGGGGTACCAGGTGGAGGCCACGGCCGACGGGGAGGAGGCCGTTCGCCGGTATCGCGAGGAACGGGAGGCCGGGCGCCCCTTCGATCTCGTGATCCTGGACCTCACCGTGCCGGCCGGCGTGGGGGGACAGGAAGCGCTCCGCCGGATCCGGGAGTTCGACCCCGGGGTGCGCGCCGTGGCATCGAGCGGGTACGCCTCGGACCCCGTGCTCGCAAACCCCGGCGAGCACGGGTTCGCCGGCTCGGTGGCCAAACCCTACCGCCTCGACGATCTGGACCGCGTGATCCGCTCGATCCTGGGAGAACGCGAGGGAAGCTAGGGGGGCAGGACGTCGGGACG
>CAZUYO010000504.1:0-1602 GCA_964624725.1 uncultured Thermodesulfobacteriota bacterium | reverse complement strand
CCACGGGGGTGAGGTCCGCGATCTTGGGCTCCACGCCCATGGCGCGGGCCCGCTCGCGGAACCGCTCCACCAGGTCGTAGTGGAAGTCGTGGCGGCTCGTGCCGGCGATGTTGTACTCCTGGGAGAACTCGATGGCGCTCGTGGGGCAGGCCTCCACGCAATTGCCGCACAGGGAGCATTTGGTGAAGTCGAGCCGGTAGGTGGTGAGCACCTTCTTCTTCGCGCCCTCGGGCTTCTCTCCGCCCACGGTGATGCACCCCGACGGGCAGGCCCGCTGGCACATGCCGCACACGATGCACTTGTCCTTGCCGGTCTTCGGGTTCACCACCAGGTCGATGTGGCCCCGGTAGTTGGGGGTGACCTCCAGGGTGTCGAAGGGGTAGTGGGTGGTCACCGTGGGGGCCAGGGCGAACCTGCCCGTCACCTTGAGCCCCACCAGGAGCGACCACAGCCCCTCGAAGATCTCGCGGAAGTACCGGATCATGGGCGTGTGCCTCTAGAGCTTGAGCCAGATGGCCGTCACGGCCAGGTTGGCCATGGAGATCGGGATGAGCACCTTCCAGCAGAAATTCAGGAGTTGGTCGAACCGCACCCGGGGGTAGGTCCACCGGACCCAGATCATGACCAGGATGAGCCCGTAGACCTTCACGAGAAACCACAGGGTCTGGACCACGGTGGCCCAGAACCCCGTGCCGGCGGTGGTCAGGAACGCCGGGCCGTTCCAGCCCCCGAGGAAGAGCGTGGTGGCGATGGCCGCCACCAGGAGCATGTTGGTGTACTCGCCGAGGAAGAAGAGCCCGAACCCCATGCCGGCGTACTCGGTGTGGAACCCGGCCGTGAGCTCGCTCTCGGCCTCGGGCAGGTCGAAGGGGGCCCGGTTCGTCTCTGCGATGCCGCAGATGAAGTAGATGAAGAACGCCACGAACCCCATGGGGGTGAAGGCGAACCAGAACCCGCCCTGGGCCGCCACGATGTCGCTCATGCGGAAGCTCCCCACCCAGAGCACGATGGTGAGGAGGCTCAGCAGGAGCGGGATCTCGTAGGCCACGTTCTGGGCCACGGCCCGGATCGCCCCGAACAGGCTGTACTTGTTGGCCGAGCTCCAGCCGGCCACGAGCAGCGCCAGCACGTTCACGGCGGCGAGGCTCAGGATGAAGAGCACCCCGATGTCGAGGTCGCGCACCTGGAGCACCCGGGCGAAGGGCACCACGATGAGCGCCGCGATGGGCGGCACGAAGCTCAGGATCGGGGCGGCCCGGAACAGCCCGGCGTCGGCGTTGCGGGGCACCAGCATCTGCTTGGCCATGAGCTTCACCCCGTCCACCGCGGTCTGCAACAGCCCGTGGGGGCCCACCTCGAAGGGGCCGGGCCGGCGCTGGATGTGGCCGCAGACCTTCCGCTCCACGAGCACGAGCACGGCGGCGTTGGTGAACGCAAACGCCACCACGATCACGAAGCAGACGATCAACCGGATCAGGTCGGGCGGAAAAAGGTCGGTCATGGGGAATCCGTGAATCGTGAATCGTGAATGGTCTGGGCGCTTCGCGCCCCGTTGGAACGTGCGGACGCTAGGACGTGCGAACGTGCGGACGGAACGTCCCA
>CAZUYO010000503.1:0-1618 GCA_964624725.1 uncultured Thermodesulfobacteriota bacterium | reverse complement strand
GGTGCTCCGGCGGCTCCTCGAAGAGGAGGGGCTCGATCCCGAACGGGCCGGGGAACTCCGGGCCCTGGTGGACGCGGTGCGGGGGAGCCCCCTGTGGGAGCGGGCGGCCCGAAGCCCCGAGCGCCTCGCCGAGGCCCCCTTTGCGGTAAACCTTGCCGGGAGCGGCGAGGCCCCCGACCTCGTCGAGGGGGTGGTGGACCTCGCGTTCCGGGAGGACGGCGGGTGGGTGCTCGTGGACTACAAGACGGACGAGGTCGGGGAGGACCCGGCCCCGTGGGTGGCCCACTACGGCCCGCAGCTTCGGGCGTACGCCCGGGCCTGGGAACGCCTCACCGGCGAACCCGTGCGCGAAGCGCGGCTCCTCTTCGTGCACGGGCTCCGGGAGGTGCCCGTCCCCCTGGCGAACGGGAGGTGACCGATGGGCCGCAAGAGGGGCACCGAAACCCGCACGGGCCGCACGCTCCAGCTCCTTCGGCTGTTCCAGTCCACCGGCCGGGCCTGGAGCCTCACCGAACTCGCCGACCGCCTCGAGTGCACGAAGCAGAGCGTGCGGCCCATGATCGACGACCTCCTGCGGGCCGGCCTCGTCGAAGTGGAGGAGTTCCGGCGGGACAGGCAGCAGTGGTTCCGGCCGATCTCCGTGGCGATCCCGCCCCCGGTGCGCCTGACCGCGGTGGACCTCCAGAACCTCGCGTTTTGCCGGGCCCTCGTCGAGCCGCTCCTGCCCGAGAGCATGCGCGAGGAGGTGGAGGAAACGGCCCCCCAGCTCGAAGAACTCGTGGGGGCCGAGGAACGGCGGGCCCTCGGCCGCGCCCTGGCCGGCCGGGTGTCGACCCTGGGCGCGCCCGTGGAGCCCGGGCGGGTCGGGTGCCTGGAGGTCCTGCTCGAGGCCCTTGCCAGCCGCCGGGTCTGCCGCGTGACCTACCGCTCCCCCTCCCGCGACAAACCGGCCACCTACGAGATCGCCCCCCGGGAGATCGTACAGTACCGGGACGCCCTCTACCTCGTGTGCTCCTACGTGCCCGAAGGCGGCCAGCCCCGGGACGACTACGACGACATCACCCTGGCCGTCCACCGGATCGAGGACGCGGACCTCCTCGAGCGCACCTTTCCCGACCGCCCCGCCCCGGCGCATGCCCCGCGGCGGTTCGGACTCATCCGGGGTGAACCCTTCACCGTGAAGGCCCGGTTCACCGGGTGGGCGGCCCAGCACGTTCGGGAGCGCGTGTGGAGCGACAACCAGACGATCGAGGAGGGAACCGACGGCTCGCTCGTCCTCACCCTGGAGGCCCAGAGCCGCCCCGAGGTGGTGTCGTGGATCCTGGGGTTCGGCTCGTGCGCGGAACTGCTGGAGCCCCTAGAACTGCGCGAGGAGGTTCGCCGGGAGGCGGAGCGAATCGCCCGGCACCACGCCGGCGATCCCGGCCCCCGAACGGATCCCTGCAGCGGCTGAGGGGGCGGAGAAGAAGGTCCGGGGGGATGCCCCGTACCCTCCGGTCCGCCGGCGCTGCCTCCCAAGCCCCGCCTCGACCGTTCCTTGGCTGTCGGAACGCAGGGTCCCGTAGCGGTGGCGCGTCTGCGATCCTCCCCCCTACCCCTCCCCTGCCACGGCGAACCC
>CAZUYO010000502.1:0-1648 GCA_964624725.1 uncultured Thermodesulfobacteriota bacterium | reverse complement strand
GCCGCCCTCTGTCTCCCTCTCCCCCCACCGGGGGGAGAGGGCCGGGGTGAGGGGGGCGCAGCGGGAACCCCGCGAGGCGTGCGCCCGTTATCCGCCCCCTGGCTTCGGCGCCCCGAGCCCTCCGGACCCCGGCCGGCTCTCCCTCCACGCCCGGATCGTGGCTTCCAGCAGGGTCCGGCCCTGCCCGGCGTCGCGGGCGGCCCGGGCCACCACGTCCCGGTGGTCCAGGGCCGAGGGGCCGAGGCCGGCCGCGGGGTTCGCCACCCGGGCCCAGGCCGCCACCTCGAGCCCCAGGAACCGCGCCCACACGGCCTCGGGCACCACCGACATCCCCACCACCGACGCCCCGGCCCCCCGGGCCCAGGCGATCTCGGCCGGGGTCTCGTAGGTGGGCCCCGGAAACGCCGCGTACACGCCCCGGGCGGTGGGGATCCCTTCCGCCCCCGCGACCTCGGGCCACAGATCGGTCCGGTAGGTCCCCGTGAGGTCCACGAACGCCGGCGTGCCGTCGGGGGTCCGGACGGCCTCGAGGGGATTTCTCCCCAGCCAGTTCAGGTGGTCGGTCACGAACACCCAGGTCCCGGGAACGAGGGCGGGGTCGAGCCCCCCGGCCGCTGCGAAGAGCACCAGGAACCGCACCCCGAGACGGGCGGCCAGGCGGACCGGGAACGCGGCCTGGGCGGGTGTGACGCCCTCGTAGAGGTGCCGCCGGCCCTGGAACACGAGGACCCGTTCCCCCCCGACCTGCGCCACCCCCACCCGGCCGGCGTGGCCCGGCACCCCGGGCGCCCCGAGCCCGGGCACCCTCTCGTAGGGGATCGCGTCCGGAAGCCCCCCCACGACGGGCCCTAGCCCGGACCCCAGGACCACGGCCACCTCGGCCCGAAACCCCTCGCCCAGCACCCGGGCCGCGGCCGCGGCCTGGGGGTCGCGCCAGGGACCGGTCACGGCCGCAACCCCTCCAGGTCGCGGGGGAACCGGAACTCCTTCACCTCGCCGGGCCGGCCCGGCACCTTGAGCGCCTCGCCGTTCCACGAAAACCGCACCCCGCCGGCGTTGCCGAGCTTCACCAGGAACCCCTCCGAGGCCTCGTAGGTCCGGGTTTCCCCGGGCCGGAACACCCGGTCCACGGGCCTTCCGCCGTCGGCCACCACCCGGACCCAGGCCTTCTCGGTGGCCGTGATCGCGAGCCGCAGGCGTTCCGGCCGGGCGGGCTCGGCCACCGGTTCCGGGGGCGGGGATTCGGGCGCCGGAGGGGTCTCGGCTGCGGGGCCGGCCGGGGCCGCGGCCTCGGGGGACGCCGGAGGCACGTCGGGGGGCGGGAGCTCGGGCGAAACCGCCGGCGAGGGCAGTGGTTCCGATTGGGCGGGGAGCTTCTGACTCACGGGCTCCGGCGGCCCCTTCCGGCCCCAGAGCCACCACCCCGCCGCCGCCAGGGCCGCGATCAGCACGACCGCGGCCCAGGCGAGGGGCGGCACGCCTTTGCGCCGCCGGCCCCGGAGCGACACGTCCCAGTCGGGCTCGGGAAGCCCCCCGGCCGCCTCCCCGGCCTCGTCGGGCCGCGCCCGGCGGTAAAGGGCGGTGAACTCCCTTTCATCGGCGCCGAGCTCCTTGGCCACCACCCGCACGAACCCCCGGCCGATCACCC
>CAZUYO010000501.1:0-1653 GCA_964624725.1 uncultured Thermodesulfobacteriota bacterium | reverse complement strand
AAACCGCCGAGGCCGTCCGGGAGTTCTGCGAGCACATCGCCGAGTACCAGGGCCTCCTGTTGACCGCGGAGGGGGAAGGGAATCATGAGAAACCCCATCGGCCGAAACGCCCCATGTCCCTGCGGTAGCGGGCGCAAATACAAGCGCTGCTGTGCGGGGCGCCACGAGGCCGCTCGGTTGCGCTCCGCGCGGGCGGCCGAGGCGACCCGGAAGTTTTTGGACTGGGCGGCATGGCACTATGGACCGGAGATCGAGGACGCCATCTCGAAGGACTACTTCGGGGAGCTCGATGCCGAGGACCTCAAGGATCTCGGTCGGCTTCCGCCGGGTCTGCGGGACATGCTCGACCGGAACATCGGCGACTGGCTGGCCAACGAGGCCGAGATCCGGGTGGGTTCCCGGAAGCGGCGGGTTCTCGATCTCGCCCTGGAACCGGGGGGGCTCCTCCTCGAGGCCGAGGAGCGCGCGTGGCTCGAACTCCTCCGGGACGCCCCCATGGGCCTCTACGAGGTGGTGGAGGTCAAGCCCGGAGATGGCGTGCGAGTGAAGGACCTGCTCATGCCCGATTCCCCGCCCGTCTGGGTGGTGGAACGCTCCGGCTCGGAAAGCCTGGCTCGCTGGACCGTGCTCGCGGCCCGCATTGTGCGGTGTGGGGAGGATCTCGTTTTCTCCGGTGGCCTGTACCATTTCAGGCCGGACGAAGGGCACCTCGTGCTCGAGGACGTGAGGCGCAGGCTCCGGCGTGGGCGCCAGAAGGACGTGGGCCGCACGGTTCGCCGGGCCGCGGTGGCGGGGTGGGTGCCCCTGCTCCTTCGGGCGGTTCGGCCCGAGACCTTGGTGTGCGCGGATGTGGAGACCGGCGAGCCGATTCAGTTCGTGACGGACCGCTACCGGGTATCGGACCGGAAGGCCCTGGCAACGCGGATCGAGGCCCGGCCGGACGTGGTCGGCGATCGGAAAGAGGGCTGGGCCTGGGTGGACGGCCGGCCCGAGGACGAGACGAGGCGGATCCGGGCGGCCCTGCGTCTCGAACGGGGGGATGTGCTGGTCGTGGAGGCGCGAACACTCGGCCGGGCCGATGCGGCGCGCGAGTGGGTCGCCGAGGTGGCGGGGGATCTCACGACGCACTTGGGGCGAATCATCCAGGATCCGGCTGGGGCGATGGGGAAGGACGCGCCGTCGGTCGGCCCCCGTCTCCCCGGGCCAATGGCTCCGGAGGCCGACGAGGCGATCCGGCGCGTGTTGCGCGAGCACTACGAGACCTGGCCCGACCACCCGCTCCCGGCGCTGGGCGGTAAGACCCCAAGGGAGGCCGTGCGCACGGCCAAAGGGCGAAAACAGGTGGAGGCCCTGCTGAAGACCATCATGGAGGGGGAAGCCCAGAGGGCGCGCCGCCAAGGGGGGCGGCCCCTCGATCTCGGGTTTCTCTGGAAGACGCTCGGGCTCGAGCCGCCGGGAACTTGATAGATTGGGGGTGTTTCGGCTGGGGTGCTCAACCGCGTGCACACTCCCTTGCGCGAAGACGGAACGGGCGAGGGGTGGGGAGCCTTGTCCTTCCAGCTTCCCAGCTTTCCAGCCTTCTAGCTTCTAGCCTTTTCGAGAGGATTCCGCCATGTACGACATCTTCGAACCCGTCCGGATCGGGCCCTTGAC
>CAZUYO010000500.1:0-1662 GCA_964624725.1 uncultured Thermodesulfobacteriota bacterium | reverse complement strand
CCGGTCGTCCGCGCTGGTGAACCCGGCGGCCTGGTTCCATTTGCGCTCGATCGAGAGCACGGCCTGCCCCAACCCGGTCACGTCGTCCGGGCCCAGGTTCGTGCCGTAGAAGGCGTTGATCATCTCGTAGACCGCCTCGAACGCCTCGGGCTTGTCCATCACCGCGAACGCCACAAAGAGGCAAAGCCCCGTCGAGTCGATGGCCGCCGTGGCGATCTGCAGGTTCCGGCTCAGCTCCACCTGCCCTTCCGGCTTCAAGGGGTCCACGTAGCCCCCCACCTTCAGGATGTTCGTCGCGATCGCGTACCCCGCCGTGTGGTCGGCGCCCATGGTGGAGGTGGCGTAGGTCACCCCGATCCCCTGGATCGCCCGCGGCTCATAGGCCGGCATCGCCTGCCCCTTCACCACCGGCACGTGGGCCACCCCGAAGCACTGGCCGGTCACCTTGGCCCCGCACCCCAGGATCCGCCCCAGGGGCGTGCCCTCCCCCACCTGCTTGAGCAGTTCGATCGCCCCGTTCGCGTCCCCGAACTTCGCCAGCCCGGCCTCCATCGCCACGCCGATCGTCGCCCCCATCTCGATCGTGTCGAGCCCGATGTCGTCCGAGAGCCGGTCCATCTCGGCGATGGCGTCCAGGTCGTCGATGCAGCAGTCCGAACCGAAGCTCCAGATCGTCTCGTACTCCGGCCCCTTGGTCTTGTAGTGGCCGTCCTTGTCCATGTAGATCCGCGAGCACTGGATCACGCAGCCCGCGTGGCACCCGTGGGCGATCTTTCCGCCGCGCTCCAGGATCACGTCGTGCTGGGCCTCGCCCGAGATCTTGGACGCCCCCTCGAACCGGCCCTGCCGGAAGTTGCGGGTCGGCAGCCCGCCGGCCTCGTTGATGATGTTCTGGAGCACGTTCGTCCCGTAGGTGGGAAGCCCTTCGCCCGTCACCGGGTGCTCCTTGAGGGCTTTCGCGAACTTCTTCGAGGCCTCCCGGAACGCCTCCTTGTTCTGGGGCTGGCGCATCTGGGTTTCCGAGTCGTCGAGCACGATGGCTTTGAGGCCCTTCGACCCCATGACCGCCCCCAGTCCGCCCCGGCCCGCGTGGCGGGTGGGCCGCATCTCCCGGTCGGTGCAGGCCACGGACGCCGCGGTGAGGCCCATCTCCCCCGCCTGGCCGATCGTCACAAACCCGATCTTCTTGTCCCCGTACTTCTCCACGAGCTTGGCCACGGTGTCGTAGTTCCCGAGGCCCTTGAGCTCCGGGCTCTCCACGAGCTTGACCGAGCCTTTCCGGAGTTCCAGGGTGTAGCGCTTGTCCGGGTCGGCCGGCTGGTCCTCGATCACCAGGGCCCGGATCCCCAGCCGCGCCAGGATCTGTCCGGCCTGGCCCCCGGCGTTCGCCTCCTTGATGGTGCCCGTGAGCGGGCTTTTCCCGCCCACCGAGATCCGGCCCGAGATCGGCGCGGCCGACCCGCCCAGAAGCCCCGGCGCGAACACGAGCTTGTTGGCCGGCCCCAGGGCCGTGCAGGTGGGCGGCACCTCCTCGGCCACGATGGCCGAGGTCATGGCCCGGCCGCCGAAGAGCTTCCACTTCTCCGGCACCGGCTCCTCCTTGACCTCCAGGGTGCGCATGTTCACGCGTACGATCCGGTCTTCCATGGTGCCCTCCTTCCC
>CAZUYO010000499.1:0-1668 GCA_964624725.1 uncultured Thermodesulfobacteriota bacterium | reverse complement strand
TAGCCTTCTAGCTTTCCAGCTTTCCAGCCTCCTCGCCTACCGAAAGGATCCCCCATGGCCAAAAAGAACTACGTCCTCGATACCAACGTGCTCCTCCACGACCCCGAGGCCCTGAACGCCTTCGAGGACAACGTGGTCAACATCCCGATCACGGTGATCGAGGAGATCGACCGGTTCAAGAAGAACCTGGACGAGATCGGCCGGAACGCCCGGCACGTGTCGCGCTACCTGGACGCGCTGCGCACCAAGGGGGACCTGAAGGCCGGCATCCCCAACGACCACGGCGGCGCGGTGCGGGTCATGTTCGGGCTGGAGTACGCCGACCGGCTGCCCCCCGAACTCGCGGCGGGCAAGGGCGACAACCGGATCCTGGCCGTGTGCCTGGCCCTCAAGGAGACGGAGGAGCTGCCCGTGGTGTTCGTGACCAAGGACACCAACCTCCGGATCAAGGCCAACGCCCTGGGGATCCGGGCCGAGGACTACGAGCGGGGCAAGGTGCGGCTCGAGGAGCTCTACACCGGGACGGCCGAGCTGATGGTGCCCGCCGGCACGGTGGACCGGTTCTTCCACGAGCACGGGGTCGAGGTGGAGGCCGAGCTTTTTGACAACCAGTACGTGTGGCTCCGGGACGAGACGAATCCCCAGCACACGGGGCTCGGCCGGTACCGGGCCGAGTCGGGCAAGGTGGAGCCCGTGCGGGTGCCCAAGGAGGGGGTGTGGGGCGTGCACCCGCGGAACCGGGAGCAGCGCTACGCCCTCGACGCCCTCCTGGACGAGCGGATCCAGCTCGTGACCCTGGTGGGGAAGGCCGGGACGGGGAAGACGCTCCTGGCCATCGCGGCCGGGCTCCAGAAGAGCATCGAGGAGCAGGTGTACAAGCGGCTCCTGGTGTCCCGGCCGATCTTCCCCATGGGCCGGGACATCGGGTTCTTGCCGGGCGACGTGCAGGAGAAGCTCCGGCCCTGGATGCAGCCCATCTTCGACAACGTGGACTTCCTGTTTGCGGGGGTGGAGGACCGGGAGGGCCGGCGCCGGCGGGGGTACCAGGAGCTCATCGACATGGGGCTCATGTCGTTGGAGCCCCTGACCTACATCCGGGGCCGCTCGATCCCGTACCAGTACATGATCGTGGACGAGGCCCAGAACCTGACGCCCCACGAGATCAAGACCATCATCACCCGGGCCGGGGAGGGCACGAAGATCGTGCTCACGGGCGACCCGTACCAGATCGACAACCCCTACATCGACTCCACCTCCAACGGCCTGAGCTACTGCGTGGAGCGGTTCAAGAACCAGCCCATCGCGGCCCACGTGACCCTGGAGAAGGGCGAGCGAAGCCCCCTGGCCGAGCTCGCGGCCAACGTGCTGTGAGCGGCGCGGGGTTGCACCGGCGGCTTTCCGGATTACCTTGGCGGCCTTGCGCAGACCGGCCATGGGACCTGCGGCCGACCCCCGCCTGAACCGCACCGAGGGGTTCTACCGGGGGGAGCACCCGAGCCTCTTCTGGGAGCTCACGGTGTGCCAGAGCCTGGCCGACCCGGCCGGGCCCTACGCCGCGGCCCTGGAGGAACGCCTGCCCTACGGCGCCCTGGTGGCCCGGTTTCTGCGCGCCCGTCTGGGGTGGGAGGGGCCCGGCCAGGTGGTGGAGGTGGGGGGCGGGTACGGCAC
>CAZUYO010000498.1:0-1676 GCA_964624725.1 uncultured Thermodesulfobacteriota bacterium | reverse complement strand
GCCCCGCGCGGCGCGGGGCTCCGCCCGCGCGGGGCGCGCCGGGGCCCCGAAAGGCGGCGCCCGCGCCTCCCGCCGCCCTTCCCCCGGGCACAAAAATTTTTGGCCCCGCCCCTTGACGCCCGGGAGGGGGCTGGTTATCTTCCGCGCTCGTTAGCACTCAAGGGTGACGAGTGCTACCGAGACGGTCCTCAACCCACATCGACACGAAGGAGGGAGTCATGAAGCTTCGACCGCTGCAGGACCGCGTGATCGTCAAGCGCCTGGAGGAGGAGGAGAAGACCGCCAGCGGGATCATCATCCCCGACACGGCGAAGGAGAAGCCCCAGCGGGGCGAGATCATCGCCGCCGGGCCGGGCAAGAAGAACGAGGACGGCAAGGTGCAGCCCCTCGACGTGAAGCCCGGGGACAAGGTGCTCTTCTCCAAGTACGCCGGCACCGAGATCAAGGTGGAGGGCGAAGAGCTTCTGATTATGCGCGAAGACGACATCATGGCGGTGATCGAGGGCTAACGCCCCCAACCCGATCTGGATAAGGAGGAACCACGATGGCTGCGAAGGAGATCAAGTACGCCCAGGATGCGCGCGCCGCGATCCTCAAGGGTGTGGACACCCTGGCCAACGCCGTGAAGGCCACCCTCGGCCCCAAGGGCCGCAACGTGATCATCGAGAAGAGCTGGGGCAGCCCCACCGTGACCAAGGACGGCGTCACGGTCGCCAAGGAGATCGAGCTCAAGGACAAGTTCCAGAACATGGGCGCCCAGATGGTCAAGGAGGTCGCCTCCAAGACCTCGGACGTGGCCGGTGACGGGACCACCACCGCCACGGTGCTCGCCCAGGCCATCTTCCGCGAGGGCTCCCGGCTCGTGGCCGCGGGCCACGACCCCATGGACATCAAGCGTGGCATCGACGCGGCGGTCGATAAGTGCGTGGCCAAGCTCAAGGAGCTCTCCAAGCCGGTGAAGGACCGCAAGGAGATCGCCCAGGTCGGCACGATCTCGGCCAACAACGACGCCACCATCGGCGAGATCATCGCCGAGGCCATGGACAAGGTGGGCAAGGAGGGCGTGATCACGGTCGAAGAGGCCAAGAGCATGGAGACCACGCTGGACGTGGTCGAGGGCATGCAGTTCGACCGCGGCTACATCAGCCCCTACTTCGTGACCAACGCCGACCGGATGGAGGCCGAGCTGAAGGACGCCTACGTGCTCATCCACGACGGCAAGATCAGCTCGATGAAGACCCTCCTGCCCATCCTCGAGAAGATCGCCAACACCGGCAAGCCCTTCCTGGTGATCGCCGAGGACGTGGAGGGCGAGGCCCTGGCGACCCTGGTGGTGAACAAGCTCCGGGGCACCCTGCAGTGCGCCGCGGTGAAGGCTCCGGGCTTTGGTGACCGCCGCAAGGCCATGCTCCAGGACATCGCCATCCTGACCGGCGGCCAGGTGATCAGCGAGGAGGTGGGCCTGAAGCTCGAGAACGCCCAGCTCACCGACCTCGGCCAGGCCAAGACGATCCGGATCGACAAGGACACCACCACGATCATCGACGGCGCCGGCAGCGCCCAGGCGATCCAGGACCGGGTCAAGCAGATCCGGGCCCAGATCGAGGAGACCACCTCCGATTACGACCGCGAGAAGCTCCAGGAGCGGCTCGCGAAGCTGGTGGGCGGCGTGGCCG
>CAZUYO010000497.1:0-1687 GCA_964624725.1 uncultured Thermodesulfobacteriota bacterium | reverse complement strand
CGAGGAGCCCGTGGACCCACGGTCGGTTTTCTCCGGATCGTAACGGGCTTTCCCGCGAGGGCCGGTTCTCGGTAGGATGCCCGTTGCGAGGCCCGCCGGACGCGTGGCCACGCGGCGGAAAACGCGCCGTGTCGGACGGCGCGCCGGCCCGTGTTGGTATGGGCCGACCGGGAGGAGGCCACCCACGGAGTTGGGCCGAGCCAGGGGGCCGGGATCACGAAGCTCTCGAGCCTCCCAGCCGCAGAGCGCCGAGGAGATCCATGCACGATCGACGGGACGGGGCGGATCAGCGCAGGGCGGCCCGGCAGTACACGCCGAGCACGATCTCCATCTACCTGACGGAGATCCGCCAGACCCGTCTGCTCACCCCCGACGAGGAGAAGGAGCTCGCGGCCCGCATCCAGGCGGGCGACGCGGGGGCCCGGCAGCGGATGATCGAATCGAACCTCCGGCTCGTGGTCACCATCGCCAAGCGGTACCTGAACCGGGGCCTGCCGCTCCTGGACCTCATCGAGGAGGGGAACCTGGGGCTCATCCGGGCCGTGGAGCGGTTTCGGCCGGACAAGGGGTGCCGGTTCTCCACCTACGCCACCTGGTGGATCCGCCAGTCCATCGAGCGGGCCCTGGTGAACCAGGCCGACACGGTGCGGCTGCCGGTCCACGTGGCCGAGGAGATCAACCGCCTGCGCAAGGCGGCCGAGGAGATCCGGGGGCAGGAGGGAACCGAACCCGACGTGGAGGCCCTGGCCGAGAAGATCGACCGGGATCTCGAGCACGTGCGCCGGCTGCTGGCCCTGGCGCGCCGGACCTTCAGCCTGGACCAGCCCCTGGGCACCGACGAGGACTACACCCTCCAGGACGTGATCGAGGACCCCTCGGTCCAGGACCCGGAGGAGGTGGTGCTCGAGGACGACCGGCTGCGGGTGCTGGAATCGTGGCTCCAGGAGCTCCGGCCCCGGGAGCGCAAGGTGCTGGAGCTGCGGTTCGGCCTGGGGGGCGAGGAGCCCCACACCCTGGAGGAGATCGGCCGGATGTTCGGGGTGACCCGGGAGCGGATCCGGCAGATCGAGACGAACGCGCTTCGGAAACTGCGCCGCATGGCCGCCCGGAACCGGGTGCCGTTCGGCGAGCTGTGTTGACGTACCCCCTACCCGAAGGAGGCGACGCGCCGTGGTGGACGAACTCAAGCAGAAAATCCGCGACATCCAGGACTTTCCCAAGCCCGGCATCGTGTTCAAGGACATCACCACGCTCCTTCGGGACGCCTCGAGCTTCAACCGGGCCGTGGACCTCCTGGGCCACCGGTACCTGGACCGGCCCATCGACGTGGTGGTGGGCATCGAGGCCCGGGGGTTCGTGGTGGGCTCGGCGCTCGCCTACAAGCTGAACAAGGGCGTGATCCTCGTGCGCAAGCCCGGGAAGCTCCCCTACAAGACCCATTCGGTGAGCTACGAGCTCGAGTACGGCACCGACACCCTCGAGATCCACCAGGACGCCATCGAGCCGGGCCAGAGGGTGCTGATCGCCGACGACGTCTTGGCCACGGGCGGCACCGTGCGGGCCGTGATCGATCTCATCCGCCGCACGGGGGGCGAGGTGGTGGAGTGCGCGTTCCTGGCGGAGCTCACCTTCCTCAAGGGCCGCGAAAAGCTCCAGGACGTGCCGGTCCACAGCCTGATCCAGTTTT
>CAZUYO010000496.1:0-1687 GCA_964624725.1 uncultured Thermodesulfobacteriota bacterium | reverse complement strand
AAAGTACATCCCCAGAAGCAGTCCCAGATCGGTCCAACGAAACCCCCACCCCCATGCCCCCCTGCACGATGGGGCGATCGCAGAAGATACGGCGCACGGCAAACGGGGACAACGGCTTTCTCACGAACGACTCCTTGCTTTCTCGCGTGCCCCAGAGGGCCGCCACAAACAAAAAAAGGAGAGGTCGGCGACCTCTCCTGCACACCCGAACGGGACTGTGGGAATCCGACCTACCTGGGGCCGCCCGATGGACGACCCCGGGCGCCCACGCTACCCGAGGCCCCACACTCCGTCAAGGGAATCCCCCGAACGGGCCAACATTGAAGGCTCATTCATCCTTCGTCCTTCTTCTCCTCGGCGAAGATGTCGGAGAAGTCCAGGTCCAGCAGGCCGTCGTCCTCCGCCGGCACGTCCGCCGGCGGTGGTTCCGCGCCGTCCTCTTCGACCGCCTCGTAGCTGGTGCGTTCCACCACGTCCTCGAACGACTCCTCGAAGTTCATCTCCGACAGGAACTCCCCGGGGGACTCGTCCTCCCCCCCCAGGTCCACCGCGTGGATCTCCTCGTCCGCGGTGACGAAGGCCTCCGACGGCACGGGTTCCTCGAAGGCCGCCTCCTGGGGCACGGCGATCCGGTCCTCCGGCCGCACGACGATCAACCCCAGGAGGGTCCGCACGTCCCGCAGGTCCGTGCCGCACCGCTTGCACTCGTCGAGGTGGTCAAAACTGGTGTAGCCACACTTGGGGCATTTCATGCTCGACCTCCGGATTCAGGGCCTCGGCTCGTCACCGTATCACCGGGGTTCTCCCCCCACAAGACCGCGGCGCCCGCGGCCGCGCCCAAAACGCTTCTCCAGCCGGCACCACTCCCGGGCTTCCTAGCCGTTCAGATCCCCCCACCAGAACTGGGCCAGGGCCGCGCCCACCACCGCGGCGGTTTCCGCCCGGAGGATCCGGGGACCCAGCCCGGCCGGCCGAAACCCTGCTTTCCGCAACAGACCCAGCTCGTGTTCGGTCCACCCCCCCTCGGGCCCCGAGGCCAACATCGCCCGCCGGACGCCCCCCGGGGGCGGGGCGAGCCGTTCGAGGCTCCTCTCGGCCCACACCACCCGCACCTCGTCGGGGCCCGGCGGCCCCAGGCCCCCGAGTGCGTCCGCGATCGGGACCGGCGGGAACACCTCCGGAAGCGCCCCCCGTTCACACTGCTTCGCGGCGGCCTCCACGATCCGCCTCCACCGCTCGAGGCGCCGGGCCTCCTGGCCCGGCGACAGGCGCACCACCGTGCGCTCGGTGTACACCGGCCGAAAGGCGCTCACCCCGAGCTCGGTGCCCTTCTCCAGGACCCGGTCCCACCGCTCCCCTTTGGGCAGGGCCACCACCAGCGCCAGGCGCACCGGGGATTCGTTGGCGGCCCGGGAGGTGAGCCCCGCCACGACCACCTCGGGGCCCGTGCGTTCGATCACCCCGGCCCAGCGCCGGCCGGCGCCGTCGAAGAGAAGCACGGTCTCGCCCGCCCCCAGCCGCAACACCCGGGTGAGGTGGTGCGCCTCGGCCCCCCGGAGGATCGCCCGTCCCTCCCGCTCGTCCACGTCCGCAGGCTGTACCCGGAACTGGGGCACCGGCATCTCCTTTCGGCCCGAGCCGCCTCGGGCTTGAACCGGCAGAACCGACCCGGTAGGGTTCCACAACC
>CAZUYO010000495.1:0-1699 GCA_964624725.1 uncultured Thermodesulfobacteriota bacterium | reverse complement strand
GAGGTGGACGTTCTGCTCTCGGAGGGGATCGGAAAGGCAGAGGTGGTGGTGGCCACCACGCCCAACGAGGAGAAGAACATCCTCGCCTCGCTCCTGGCCAAGCGCCACGGGGCCCGCCGGGCCCTGTGCCTGGTGGACCAGCCCGCCTACGTGGGCCTGGTGCCGAGCCTGGGGATCGACGCCTGCATCAGCCCCCGGCTTTCGACGGCGAGCGCCATTTTGAAGTACGTGCGCCGCGGCGGGGTGCTGAGCGTGGCCACCGTGGAGGAGAACCAGGCCGAGGTGCTGGAACTCCGGATCCCCGAGGGGTTCCCCTGGGCCCACCGGCCGCTGCGGGAGGTGCCGTTTCCCCCCGGCGCCCTGGTGGGGGCGGTGGTGCGGGGCGACGAGGCCTTCATCCCCACCGGCGAAACCGCGCTCGAGTCGGGCGACCGGATCGTGGTGTTCGCCCTGCCCGAGGCGGTGGTGGCCGTCGAAGACTTTTTCGGTGCCCCATGAATCTCTTCGCCCTCGCGCGCGTCCTGGGCGGGCTGGGCCTGGCCCTCTCCGCCATGCTGTTGGTGCCCCTGGCCCTCTCGCTCGCCGACGGCGACGGGGCCCAGGCCGGGTTCCTCGGGGCGATCGCCGCGGGACTGGGGGGCGGCGCCGCCCTTCTGGCCCTCGGCCGTCGGGGTTCCCCGGACCTCACCCACCGGGAGGGGTTCGCCGTGGTCACCCTGGGGTGGCTCTTCTTCGGGGTCGTGGGGGCGCTTCCCTACCGGCTCACCGGGGCGCTTCCCTCCCTGGTGGACGCGGTGTTCGAGTCCCTTTCGGGGTTCACCACCACCGGGGCCACGGTGCTCACCGACATCGAGGCCCTGCCCCGGAGCCTCCTCCTCTGGCGGGCCACCACCCACTGGCTGGGGGGCATGGGCATCATCGTCCTGGGGCTCGCCATCCTGCCCATGCTGGGGGTGGGCGGCATGCAGATGTTCCGGGCCGAGGTGCCCGGCCCCACGGCCGACCGGCTGCGGCCGCGCATCCAGGACACGGCCAAGCTCCTCTGGGGTGTGTACGTCCTGTTCACCGCGGCCGAGACCCTGCTCCTCATGCTGGGGGGCCTCGACTGGTTCGAGGCGGTCTGCCACGCCTTCGCCACCATGGCCACGGGCGGGTTCAGCACCCGAAACGCCAGCGTGGCCGGGTTCGGGAGCGCCTACGTGGACGCCGTGATCACGGTGTTCATGTTCCTCGCCGGGGTGAACTTCGCGCTCCACCACGCGGCCCTGACCGGGGGCTGGCGCCGGGTCCTGCGGAACGAGGAACTTCGGGCCTACGGCCTCCTCACCCTGGGGGCGGTGGGCATCCTGATGATCGCCAACGCCGCCGGCCCCTACCCCGACCTCCTTCAGAACCTCCGGTACAGCGCCTTTCAGGCCGTGTCGATCCTGACCACCACCGGGTTCGGCACGGCCGACTACGAGGCCTGGCCCGTGGTGGGGCAGGTGCTCCTCGTGCTCCTCATGTTCATCGGAGGCTGCGCCGGCAGCACGGGGGGCGGCATGAAGGTGAGCCGGGTGGTGCTCATCTTGAAACACGCCTGGGCCCAGCTCTGGGCGCTCATCCACCCCCGGGGGGTGCGGCTCGTCAAGATGGACGGCCGGCCGGTGCCGCCCGAGGTGCTCCAGGGCGTGCTCGGGTTCTTCGCCCTCTACCTCCT
>CAZUYO010000494.1:0-1715 GCA_964624725.1 uncultured Thermodesulfobacteriota bacterium | reverse complement strand
GAGATCCTCTCGGCCTGGAAGGGCGACGTGTCGGGGCGCGTCGTCCGGCCGCCCAAGGCGAGCGCGCCCGCCCCGGCGGCCCCGAAGCCCTCGGCCGCTCCGGCCGGGGCCCCGAAACCCCGGGAGACGATCCGGGTGCCCGCCGGGCGCCTCGACGAGATGCTCCGGCTCGTGGGCGAGCTCGTGGTGGACAAGAACCGCCTGTGGGGTGCCCTGGGACGGGTGGGGGACCTGCCGCCCCGCCGGCTCCGGAACCTCTTCGAGGAGTGCCTCCGGGGCCTCGAGCGCACCGTGCGGGAGCTTCGGGACACGGTCACCACGGCCCGGCTCGTGCCGGCGGCCGAGCTCCTGCAACGGGTGCCCCTGATCGCCCGGGAGGCGGCCCGGGTGCAGCGCAAGGAGGTGCGCACCGTGCTCGGCGGCACCGAGGTCGAGGTGGACAAGGCCGTGGTGGAGCGGCTGGCCGAGCCCCTGGTGCACCTGGTGCGAAACGCCGTGGACCACGGCGTCGAGGCCCCGGCCGAGCGGGAGCGGGCCGGGAAGCCGCGGGTGGGTACCCTCACGGTGGCCTGCCGGGCCGAGGGGGAGGAGGTGGTGGTGGAGGTGGCCGACGACGGCCGGGGCATCGACCCCGAGGCCGTGCGGGCCAAGGCCCAGGGCCTGGGCATCCCGACCCCGTCCGGGCCCCTGGCCGGGGACGCCCTGATCCGGCTGCTGTGCGCCCCCGGGTTCACCACCCACGCCAAGGCCGACGAGCTGGGGGGACGGGGGGTGGGCATGGAGGCGGTGTGGCACGGGGTCAACGCCCTGGGGGGCCGGCTGGGGCTTCGGACCGAGTTCGGCCGGGGCACCGCCTGGACCCTGCGGGTGCCCCTGACCCTCACCATCGCCGAGGTCGTGCTGGTGCGGGTGGGCCCCGAGACCTACGCCGTGCCCCTGTCGGCGGTGCTCGAGGTCCTGGAGGCCCCGGCCGTGGTGCGGGTGGAACACGAGGCCCTGTTCCGGTACCGGGGCCGGGAGATCCCCCACCTCGACCTGGCCCGGGTGCTGGGGGTGGAGGTGAAGGGGGATCCCCCGTTCCCGGCCGTGGTGGTGACCCCCGGCCCCCGGGGGCCCGTGGGCCTCGGGGTCGGCCGGATGCTCGGCATCCGGGAGGTGGTGCTCCGGCCCCTGGTGGACCCCCTGGTCCACGTGCCCGGCGTCCAGGCCGTGACCGACCTGGGCGATGGCCGGGGCATCCTGGTCCTCGACCCCCGCCGCCTCGTCGAGACGGAGGCCTAGGGGGGACCGACCCACGGGCACTCAGGGAGAGAGGGGAGGACGGTTGTCGCGCCCCCTCCCCCTGTCCCCCTCCCACGAGGGGAGGGGGAACCGGTTCGCGGCGGCAGGAAGCGCCTTCCGAGTAACTTCGGCTGGGCGGCTGGGCTGCTCGGCGGCTAGGCGGCGAAAAACATTAGCGATTCCGGCGTCATCGCGTCGGCCAACCCGTGGGAGCGGCTGCCGTATCGGGGGCCAGAATTCAGAGGTCAGATGTCAGGGAACCCCTGTCCTCCGTCGTCTGTCCACTGACCCCTGACATGGACGCCGCTCCCACCCCGAGGCCTTCACTCGGGCGTCACTGTCGTGCGCAGCGGGGCCCCGAAGGGGCCCTGGGGAGCTTCCCTCTGACTCCCTCTCCCCCCAGCGGGGGGAGAGGGCCGGGGTGAGGGGGGGAG
>CAZUYO010000493.1:0-1715 GCA_964624725.1 uncultured Thermodesulfobacteriota bacterium | reverse complement strand
TTCGCGCTCCGCCTCGGGTTGGATCTGGAGCGCCAGTTGGAGGGCCTCGTCCCGGAGGGGCGACTCCGGGTAGGCCTGCACCAGCCCCTGGAGCCGCTCCAGGGCGGCGGCGTAGCGCTTTTTTCGCAGGTAGAACCGGGCCACGTACATCTCGTGGGCGGCCAGGCGCTCCCGGAGCTCCCGCACCTTCTCCTGGGCCTCGGCCGCGTACTCGCTCTTGGGGTGGGCGTAGAGGAGCTTCTGGAACGCCTCGAGGGCCCGCTGGGTCGGGGTCTGATCCCGGTCGGGGGGCTCGCTGATCTCGTAGTAGCTCATGCCCCGGCGGAAGAGGGCGTAGGGGACCTTGGGGTGGGTGGGGTGGAGCTCCTCGAAGCCCCGGTAGGCCGCGGCCGCTTCCTCGTACTTCTCCTGCCGGTAGAGCATGTCGGCCTCGAGGAGCTCGGCCTCGGTGGCGAACTTCGAGAAGGGATGATCGTCCCGGATCCGGTCGATGAGCTGCTGGGCCTCCTCGTACCGGTACTTCTCCACGGCCTCCTGGGCCCGGGTGTAGAGCTCGGCCGGGGAGAGGTCCTCCAGGCGCTGGGCGCCCCAGCACCCGGCGACGAGCCCGGCGAGGGCCAGACAAAGGAGAAACCGCAGGGGTCGGGACAAGGCGTGCCTCCGTGGTTGGCGAAAAACCCTACCGGCAAAGCCCCGGCGCGTCAACGCCGCAGGGCCGCGAGCGAGGTCTCGTAGGGGGGGCGGGCCACCCCCCGCTCGGTGACGATGGCGGTGACGAGCCCGGCCGGCGTGACGTCGAAGGCCGGGTTCCACACCCCCACCCCTTCCGGGGCGATCCGGGCGCCGCCGCAGTGGGTCACCTCGGCGGGGTCGCGCTCCTCGATCGGGATCTCGTCGCCGGAGGCGAGGGAGAAGTCGATGGTGGACAGGGGGGCCGCCACGTAGAACGGGATCCCGTGCTCCCGGGCCAGAACGGCCAGGGAATAGGTGCCGATCTTGTTGGCCACGTCGCCCGTGGCCGTGATCCGGTCGGCCCCCACGACCACGGCGTCCACCCCGCCGAGCTTCATCCGGTACCCGGCCATGTTGTCGGTGATCAGGGTCACCGGGATCCCGTCCTTGTGGAGCTCCCAGGCGGTGAGCCGGGCCCCCTGGAGGAACGGCCGGGTCTCGTCGGCGAGCACCTGAACCCGCTTGCCGGCCTCGGCCGCGGCCCGGATCACCCCGAGGGCCGTGCCGTACCCGGCCGTGGCCAGAGCCCCGGCGTTGCAGTGGGTGAGCACGGTGCAGGGGTCGGGGAGGAGTTGGGCCCCCAGCCGGCCCATGGCCCGGCAGGCCTCGAGGTCCTCGGCCTCGATGGCCCGGGCCTCGGCCTCCAGGGCGTGGGCGGAGTGCGCCGGGTCGGCCCAGGTGCGTTCCAGGACCCCCCCCATCCGGTCGAGGGCCCAGAACAGGTTCACGGCCGTGGGCCGGGTGCGGCCCAGCCGCCCGGCCGCGGCCTCCACCCGTTCCCGGAACCGCTCGGCCGGCTCCGCCCGGGCGGCCCGGGCCGCCAGCACCAGGCCGTAGGCCGCCGTGACCCCGATGGCCGGGGCCCCCCGCACCACCATGTCCTCGATGGCCCGGGCCACGGCCTCGGCGTCGGTGTAGGTGTGGACGATCTCCTCGGTGGGGAGCCGGCGCTGGTCCAAAAGCCGCAAGACCTCGCCGGTCCA
>CAZUYO010000492.1:0-1719 GCA_964624725.1 uncultured Thermodesulfobacteriota bacterium | reverse complement strand
CGTTTCGGCTTGGGCTCCGGGGCCGGTTCGGGGGCGGGGACGGGCTCCTGCGGCTTGGCGGGTTCCTCCGGCGCCAGGGACGCCTCCAGGTCCCGGAGCATCGCATCCAGGGCGGGATCGTCCCGCCGCCGCTCCTCCGTGCGGCGCACCGCCATGTGCACCGAGGTGTAGTCGAGGCCGAACCGTTCCCCGATCTCCCGCAGGGTGAGCCCGGTGTATTTACGGGCGAGGTACAGGGCGAGCTTCCGGGCCAGCACCCGCTGGAACTTGCCCCGCACCACCTGCTCGGGGCTGAGCCCCGTGTACTCGGCCACCCGGGCCACCACGGCGTCGAGATCGGCCGCGGGCTCGGGCCGGCCGAACCCGGGGAACTCCCGGAGATCCCTGCCCGCCAAAAGGGCGAGCACCCGCTGCCGCAGCCCGTCGCCCCCCAGCACGAGCCCCCGCCACGCCGCCTTCCAGGGGGGCGGGGACGGCCTCGCGAGCTCGGTTTCCAGCGCACGTCGGTACGCCTCGCGCCCCCCCGCCCGGGAGAGCACCGACCGGGTCCAGACCCCCGGCACCCCGGCCCGGGGCTCCCAGTACGCCCGGGCGCTGGAGGCCGGGTACCCGGCGGGATGGTCCGCAAGCCCCCTTCGCACCGGGTTCAGGTGGACCCGGACCGAGAGCGGCACCAACCAGTCCTCGGGGTCGATCAAAAGCGCCCGGAACCGGCCCCGCAGGATCGGTCCCTCCCCCTTCACCCGGGCGGCCAGGAAGGTGTTCCAACGGTGGAGGGCCCGGGACAGGTTGGCCCGGGGGGTTTCGAGGAGCAGATGGTAGTGGTCGGGGAGCACGCACGCGGCATGGACCCGCACGCCGTAGGCGTCCGCGATCTCCGGAAGCCGCCCCACCAGCTCCGCCGCCTCGTCGGCGGTGCGGAACCACCGCCGCCGGGGCAGCGCCTTGGCGGTCACCACGTAGGTGGCGCCGGGAAACTCGATGCGGACCGGGCGCGCCATCCACGGCTCCTGGGTGACAGGGAAGGGGAATCGGTCCGCCCGTTCCTACCAGCCCTTCCCCGCCGGGTTCAAGCCCCGAGCGCCCCGCGTAGGAGCTCGTCGATCCCGACCCGGCCCCCGGTCCACCCGACCTCCCGGCGGTACCGGGCGTCGAGCGCGTCGGCCACGGCCGCGAGGCGCCCCTCGTCGAGCACGAGGGCCCCCGGCACGCTGCGCCCGGTGAGGTTGCCGAAGTTCTCGGGGCAGTGATGGAGCACCGCCGTTCCCCCCTCCCGCCGCAACAGAAGAAGCCCGTGGGTGCGGCACAGGAGCGGCCGGTACTCGTAAAGGAGGCAGATGCCGGAGTGGAGGAGGGGGCAACGGGTCAGGGGGGCGTCCAGGGCCCGCCGCAAGAGCGCGACCTCTTGAGGCCCCAGCGACGAGAGCCCCTCCACCAGGTGCCCCGCCTCCACCGGCCGGAGCCGCAGCACCTGGCGGCAGCACCCGTCGCACCCCGGCCGGCAGCGCACGGCCTCCCACAGGGCCTCCCGGGTCCGGCGCCAAAACCCCTCCACCCTCTCGTGGAGGCCCAGGAGGCCCTCGCGGGTTTCCCCCTCGGGCCGGGGCGGCAGGATCACGGTTTTTCCGGCCCCCGGTCGGCGAACGCCTTGAGAAGGTCCACCGGCACCGGGAACACGATCGTCTTGGCCCCGCTCGAGGCGCTGACCTCCAGGAGCGT
>CAZUYO010000491.1:0-1721 GCA_964624725.1 uncultured Thermodesulfobacteriota bacterium | reverse complement strand
CTTCCCCAGTGGGACCTGACCCCCCTCTACCGGGGGCTCGACGACCCGCGGCTCGAGGCCGACATCGGGGCCATCGAGCCCGCGGTCCGCGCCTTTCGGGAGGCCTGGCGGGGCCGGGTGGCCGAGGCCTCCCCGCCGGACCTCGGCCGAGCCGTGCGCGAGTACGAGGCCGTGGTGGGCCGCCCGCTTCGCCCCTACGCCTTCGCGCACCTCCTCTTCGCCTCCGACTCCACCCAGCCGGCCCACGTGGGGCTCCTCCAGAGGGTCAAGGAGGCCGCCACCCGGGCCCACAAGGAGACGGTCTTCTTCGATCTCGAACTCGACCGCATCGAAGACGCCCGGTTCGCGGAGGCCGTGGCCCACCCGGACCTGGCGCCCTACCGCCACCACCTGGAGCACTCCCGGGCGTTCCGGCCCCACCGGCTCTCGGAGCCCGAGGAGGCGATCCTGACGCTCAAGGACCTGGTGGGCCGGTCGGCCTTCGTCCAGCTCTACGACCAGCTCACCTCCTCGTTCCGGTACCGGTTCGAACTCGACGGCGAAGAGCGCGAAATGACCGGGCCGGAACTCCTGGCGCTCCTCAAACACCCCGACCGGGGGGTGCGCCGCCGGGCCTACGAGACCTACATCGGGGCCTACGAGGCCCAGGCCGTGACGCTTTCCACCGTGTGGAACGCGCTGGTCACCGACCACCGCCAGAACCTGGAACTCCGCCGCTACGCCGACCCCATGGAGCCGGTGCACCTCAGAAACGAACTGAGCCCCAGGGCGGTGGAAACCCTCATGGAGGTGACCCGGTCGCGCTACGGCCTGGCCCGGCGCTACTACCGGTGGAAGGCGAAGGTGCTGGGGGTGGAGAAGCTCTGGAGCACCGACCTCGTGGCGCCCCTTCCCGGCCCCGAGCCCGAGGCCGTGCCCTTCGACCGGGCCCGGGCGTGGGTCCTCGAGGCCTACGAGGCCTTCGACCCGGGGTTCGCCGCCATCGCCCGGTCGTTCTTCGACGAGGGCCGCATCGATGCCCCGCCCCGGCCGGGCAAGGCCGGCGGCGCCTTCTGCATGGGCGTCGCCCCGGACCTGCCCGTGTACGTGCTCATGAACTACACGGGCAAACTCCGGGACGCGGCCACCCTGGCCCACGAACTCGGCCACGGCATCCATTTCACCCTGGCCCGGCGCCAGCCGCTCCTGGAGTACTCGCCCGTGCTCCCCATGGCCGAGACCGCGAGCGTGTTCGGGGAACTCCTCCTGGCCCGCCGCCTCGAGGCCGAGGACCTCGACCCGGTGCTCCGGCGAAACCTCCTGGCCGAGCGGGTCGAGGACGTGATCGCCACCACCTTCCGCCAGAACCTCTACGTGGAGTTCGAGTACCGGGCCCACAAGGAGGGCGGGGCCGGGTACCTCCCGGCCGAGCGCTTGTGCGAACTCTGGATGGAGGCCCTGGAGGCGGCCTACGGCGACGCCGTGGAGCAGGTGCCCGCGAGCCGCTGGGCCTGGGCCGCCATCCCCCACTTCGTGCACACCCGCTTTTACTGCTACGCCTACGTGTTCGGCGAACTCCTGGTGCTCGCCCTCTACCGGCGGTACCAGGAGGAGGGCGACGCCTTCGCCCCCAAGCTCGAGGCGCTCCTGGCGGCCGGCGGCAGCCGCTCCCCCGGCGACCTCGTGGCCGGCCTCGGCTACGACCTGGAGGACCCGGCCTTCTGGGCGGGCGGCTACGACCT
>CAZUYO010000490.1:0-1740 GCA_964624725.1 uncultured Thermodesulfobacteriota bacterium | reverse complement strand
GTCACCACGGCAGGAGTGCCCGCCGGATCGCCCGGCGTAAGCGGGCGGCGAAAGGCGGCGGCGCGACGGGGGCCGGGGCCGCGGGTGCGGCGTCCTGGAGCCGGGTTTCCCGCGTGCGTTCGAACTCGCTGCGCAGTCCCGGTCTCGTCCGAAATAGCCGCACCAGGGGTTCGCGGCCGATTCGAAGCACCTCCGCCCCCTCGGGGCCGGCCGCCACGTCGGCGTTCCGGGTTCCCCCGTGGAGGAGCGCCATCTCTCCAAAGTACTCCCCCACCCTCAGTTCCTTCGGCGGCCGTCCGGGCAGACGGACCTCGCAGGTTCCCCTTCGTACCACGTACAGGGTGTCTCCGGCCGAACCCCGCTCCACGATGATCTCCCCCGGCCGGAAGGCCTGCGCGATGGCATCTTGCGCCAGTTCGTCGATCTCGGTCGGCTGGAGGTGCGACGCGAAATAGGGGAGTTCCGCCAGGAACGACGCCACGGTTTCGGTGTGACGGTCGACCCGCGCCTGCTCGTCGTCCCGTTCGGCGCGGTCCTTCAAGTGCACGGTGCGGATGGGGAAGGGAATCTCGATCCCGTTGGCCCGGAACGCGTACCACACGTGGGTGAGGATCTCGTCGGCCACCCTTCGGTGCTGACCGTAATCGTCCAGGAAAAACCGGATCTCATACTCAACGCTGGAATCGCCGTAGGCCACCACCCGCGCCTCGGGGGCGGGGGACCGAAGAACCCGCGGGTCCGAGAGGGTTACGGAACGAAGCACTTCCTTCACCTTGCCGGGGGCGGCCTGGTACGAGGCCCCCACCCGGATCCGGTGGGCGTGCCGGGCCGCCGGGCGGTGGTAGTTGACGATCTTCCCGCTCGTGAGCACCCGGTTGGGCACGGTGACGAGCTCGTTTTCCAACGTGAGGAGCCGGGTGCTGCGCCAGCCCTTGTCGATAACGCGCCCCACGGTGGGGCCGTCGTGTTCGATCCGAACCCAGTCGCCCTGCCGGACCGTGCCCTCCATGTCGAGGGCGACGCCGCTGAAGAGGTTGGCGAGGGGATCCTGGAGGGCCAGCCCGGCCACGATCGAGGCGGCTCCCATGCCGAAGAGGAACGGCGTGATGTTGAGCCCGGAGATCCGAAGGTACAGGAGGGTTCCCGTTCCCACCACGGCCCATTTGAGGAGCCCCCGGTGGATCGCCTGCAGCGGGCCGGCCTTCGTGTGCTCCCGCCACCAGGCGAGCCCGGTGACGAGGGCCGCGGCCGTGAGGTAGAGCAGGGCGAACACGAGGGCCAGCACCACGAGGTTCACCCGGCCGGCCAGCGTGCCGTCGGGTCCGTGGATCGGGAGGACCCACCAGCGTTCCGGGGCGGAGAAGGGGCCGGAACCCAAGAGGCCCCGGCCGTGGGCCTGGATCACCGCGACCGCCGGGACCAGGAGAAACGCCGTCACCCAGCCCGCGGCGCGCGCCTCCCCGCGGCCCCGCAGCCCGTGGCGCAGGGCGGCGGCGAATGCGTACACGAGAACGCCGGCAACGAGGAGGTCGGTTGCACCCACTCCGGTTTCCTTTCACTCCTCTGGGGACGGGACGGATCCGGAATACCTATCGGCAAGGCAGGGGCGGCGAATGAGTCAGAACCGAAGCCCGACCGTGATCCCGGCGAATGCGGTGGTGGCGTCGAGGAACGCGATGTTGGACTCGCGGCGGAAGGCGCCGGCGAGGAACGAGGTGAAGTACCGGGGGCTGCGGGCGA
>CAZUYO010000489.1:0-1741 GCA_964624725.1 uncultured Thermodesulfobacteriota bacterium | reverse complement strand
AGGCCCCATGCCCTCGCGAGCTCCTTGCGCGCCTCTATTGGCGCCGGGTTAATAGGGTCTCACGGTCTTCCGCCCTCGGCCCCCGGTCCGGGGCGGCCCCCCGTTCACCCCTGGTCGGCCACCCCCATGGGGCCGGGCAGGAACACCTCGGGGGGCATGGGCTTGAGATCGGAACTCACGAGCGGGCGAAACGCCATGCGGCCCAGCACGTCCCGCTCCAGGTCCACCCCCGGGGCGATCTCCGTGACCTCGAGCCCCTCGGGCAGCAACCGGAACACGGCCCGTTCCGTGATGTAGAGGACCTCCTGGCCGAGATCCCTGGCGTAGGCCCCGCTGAAGGTCACCTGCTCCACCCGCTCCATGAACTTCGGGTGTTCGCCGTCCCGCAGGATCTCGAGGCGCCCGTCCGAGACCCGGGCCTGGAACCCGCCGGCCGTGAAGGTGCCGAGGAAGTAGAGTTTCTTGGCGGTCTGGGTGATGTTGATGAACCCCCCGCACCCGGCGAACCGGGGTCCGAACCGGGAGACGTTGACGTTGCCCTCCCGGTCGGCCTGGGCCATGCCCAAAAACGCCTGGTCCAATCCCCCGCCGTCGTAGAAATCGAACTGGCTCGGCTGCTCGTAGATGCACTCGGGGTTGGTGCTCACGCCGAAGTTGAGCCCGCCGGCCGGGATGCCGCCGGTCATCCCCGACTCCACCGACAGGGTGAACCGGTCGAACACCCCCTCCTCGGCCGCGCACAGGGCGACCCCCTCGGGCATGCCGATCCCGAGGTTCACCACCGCCCCCTCCTGGACCTCCAGCAACGCCCGCCGGGCGATCACCTTGCGCACGTCGAGCGGCAGGGGATCCAGGTGCTCCACCGGGATCTTGGTCTCCCCCGAGAAGCTCGGGTCGTAGGCCTTGGCGAAGGTCTGCATGTGGTGCTCGGGCGGGGCCACCACCACGTAGTCCACGAAAATGCCCGGCACCCGCACGTCCTTGGGGCGAAGCGTCTCGTTTTTGACGACCCGCTCCACCTGGGCGATCACGATGCCGCCCGAGTTTCGCACGGCCTGGGCGATGGCCAGATTTTCCAGGAGTGCAGCCTCCCTCTCGTAGGAGAGGTTCCCCCGGAGGTCCGCCGAGGTCGCCCGGATGAACCCCACGTGGATCGGGAACGCCTTGTACCACAGCCATTCCCGCCCGCCGATCTCCACCACCTCCACCAGGTCCTCGGTGGTCCGGGGGTTCACCTTCCCCCCCTCGACCCGGGGGTCCACGAAGGTCCGGAGACCGATGTGGGTGATGGTGCCGGGCTTACCCGCCGCGATGTCCCGAAAGAGGTGGGAGATGACCCCCTGGGGCAGGTTGTAGGCCTCGATCCGGTTCTCCAGGGCCATCCGGCCGAGCTTGGGGGCGAGGCCCCAGTGCCCCCCCACGACCCGCCTGACCAGCCCCTCGTGGGCCACGTGGTTCATGCCCCGGTCCCGGCCGTCCCCCTGGCCCGCGGCGTACACGAACGTCAGATCCCGGGGTTCCCCGGTTTCCAGGAACCGCTCCTCGAGCGCCACGGCCAGGGCCTCGGCGAACCCGGTCCCCACGAACCCCCCGCTCGCCACCGTGGCCCCGGAGGGGACGAGCCGCACCGCCTCCTGGGCGGTCACGATCTTGGCGCACATCGCTCTTGCCTCCCTCGCCCTCACACCGGGGTCAGCCGTAGGCCACGGCGGGCAGCCAGGTCACGAGCCAGGGGAACAGG
>CAZUYO010000488.1:0-1746 GCA_964624725.1 uncultured Thermodesulfobacteriota bacterium | reverse complement strand
ATTCGTTGTGTCTCGTGCCGGCGCCGGCATGATAACGCGGTGCAGCATGAAGGGGAACCCCGGTTTGAGTTTTCCGCCGGTTCTGCCGTTCAGGAGGGAGACGCATCTTCTGGACGACGGTGGGAGCGATGGGCCAGGTCGGAAACTACCGGATCGTGGGCCGCATCGGCCAGGGCGGCATGGCCACGGTGTACAAGGGGATCCAGGCGTCCCTGGACCGCCCCGTGGCCATCAAGGTGATCTCCAAGAACCTGGCCGAGGACCCGGAGCTCCGGGAGCGGTTCCTGCGGGAGTCGCACATCATCGCGCGGCTCGCCCACCCCAACATCATCCACGTGATCGACCGGGGCATCACCCGGGACGGCCGGCCGTTTTTCGTGATGGAGTACGTGGAGGGCACCGACCTCGCCCGGTGGATCCGGGAAGGGGGGCTCGACGCGAACCGCCGGCTCGACCTCATGACCCAGGTCTGCAAGGCGCTCGCCTACGCCCACAAGAACGGGGTGGTGCACCGCGACATCAAGCCCGGGAACATCCTGGTGGACCTGGACGGCAACGCCCGGGTGCTCGACTTCGGCATCGCCCAGTTCGCCGACGAGGCGCTCGGGGGCGACGCCACCGGGGCCGGGGTGGTCATGGGCACGCTCGCCTACATGTCCCCCGAGCAACGGGTGGACAGCCGGGCCGTGACCCCGGCGAGCGACATCTACTCCCTGGGGGTGGTGCTCTACGAGCTCTTCGCGGGCGAAAAGCCCGGCGACCCCTACCGCCCCCTGCGGGAGCGCGACCCCACGGTGCCCCCGGGGCTCGACGACCTGGTGCGCGAGTGCCTCGACCCCGACCCGGCGCGGCGCCCGCCCTCGGCCGACGCGGTGCGCGACCGGCTCCTGCAGATGCTCCGGGGCGCCCACCTGGCCGGGGACCAGCGCCGCAGGGCCGGGGAGGGGCTTGCGCGCATCGAGGACAAGTTCGCGCTCCTCGACGTCCTGAAGGAGGACCGGTTCGGCGCGGTCTACCTCTACGAGGACCGGGTGGACCACAAGCTCCTCGTGATCAAGCGCAAACCCGCCGCGAGCCAGGGCTACACGGAGGCCCGGCTCCTCACCACGCTGCGTCACCCCAACATCGCCGGGATCCTGGGGACCTCCCGCAACGAGCAGTTCTATATCGTGGTGATGGAGTACCTGAGCGGCGGGTCGCTCCGGGACCGCCTGGTGCGGCCGCTGCCCTGGCCCGAGGCGGTCCGGATCGCCCGCGGGATCCTCCAGGGCCTGGCGTTCGCCCACCGGAACCGCATCGTCCACGGGAACCTCCGGCCCTCCAACGTGCTCTTCGGCGAACGGGGCGAGGTGAAGCTCACCGATTTCGGCCTGGACGAGCACTACGGCGACCCCTCGGGCCCCCCCAACTGGTACGGCATCCGGGGGGAACCCCGGTCGCCCCGGGCGGACCTCTTCGCGGTGGGGGTGATGCTCTACGAGATGCTGGCCGGCGCGCGGCCCCGGTGGGAGGCCGGCGGGTTGGTGGAAGCCGAGTCGGTGCAAAACGCGCCCGCGCTCCTGCGCGAACTGGTGCGCTCGTGCCTGGCCCTCGCCCCGGACGGCCGGCCCGAAAGCGCCGACGCCGCCCTGGAGGTTCTGGACCGGGTCGAGGGCGGGGGCCCCACCGACCTCGAGGACGACGCGCCGACCTTGGTGTTGCCGGCGGACGATCCCGGGGCACCGGAGCCGCGGGGGAGGGGGGCGG
>CAZUYO010000487.1:0-1783 GCA_964624725.1 uncultured Thermodesulfobacteriota bacterium | reverse complement strand
AACACGGCCTCCACTACCAGGTGGGCCCGTTTCGGCCGCATTGACGTTGGGACGGGGGGACGTTGGGACGTTAGGACGCTGGGACGTGAGGACGGTAGACCGCCGGGACGCCCGGTCCTCGCCGCCTCGCCCCCCAGCCGCCTAGCCGCCTAGCCGCTCCGCGGGCACGGCCATCAGGGTCACCTGGGCCAGGGCCACCGACGCCGGGGGGCCGTCCGCCTCGGCCCACACCTCCGACTGGGCCACCAGGACCGTGCGGCCGGGCCGCACCACCCGGGCCCGGCACCGGAGCCGCTCGCCCACGGCGGGCCGCAGGAAGTTGATCTTGAACTCGATCGTGAGGATCCGGCGGTCCTCGGGCACCAGGGTGAACGCCGCGTACCCGGCCGAGTGATCGGCCAGGGTGGCGAGGACCCCGGCGTGGACGAACCCGTCCTGCTGGAGGTGCTCGGGCCGGACCTCCACCACGGCCTCCCAGACCCCCCGCCCCACCTCCACGGCCCGGGCGCCCAGGTGGCCGGGAAACCCGGTGGCGAAATCCTCCCGGAGGAACGCCGCCCGGTCAGGGGAAAGACGGTCACCGCCCATAGGTCACCCCCGCCACCCAGCCCCACCCCAGGGCGTCCTGGGTGCCCCGGCGGCCGCCGAGGCTGAGGCGCCATCGTCCGAGCACCCAGTCGAGAACCACCCCGTAGGTGGCGAAGTCCCGTTTCCGGTGCACCCCGAACGGGCCCGAGTACCCGGCCGCGTCCACCCCGACCCGAAAGCGGCCTCCCGCCAGGGGGACCCGGGCCGCACCGGCCCAAGTGAACACGTCGTCCTGGGAGCCGTTTTTCGTAGGGTCGCCCAGAATCCCCAAGCCCGCATTCAGGCTCACCAAGACCGGCCCCGCCTCCACGTCCCAGAGGCCGGTCAAAAACACGTCGGTCTCGTCGGTGCCCAGCCCCCGGCGGTCCGAGGCGTTGGGGAGCTTCATCCCGAACCGGAAGCTGAAGCCCTTCAGGGTCTCGGGGAAGAGGGAGAGCTTGGTCCAGAGCCGCACGTCGCCGGACTCGTAGGAGCCCTCCCGGTCGTCGGCCGGGTCGAACCACAGGAGCTCGTACTGGGCCGAGACCTCGGCGTGGGGCCCCACCCCGAGGGTCGCCTCCACCTCGGGGAAGGTCCACAGGACCCCCTTGCCGCCCCGCAGAAACTCGGAGTCCTGCCAGGTGCGGCTCACCCCCAGGGACGCGCTCCAGCCCCGCTCCCCCAGGGTGGAGGCCTCCTCGGTGAGGTACGGCCACTCGGCCCGGGCCGCGGGGCCGCAGAGCGGCAACACCGCGACCGCGAAAAGGAACGCCCTCCGGAGCCTCATCCCTCTCCTCCCCGCCCCGCCCGTACGAGATCCGCCACGGTCACGTTCGCGAGCGCCCACAGGACATCGAGGGCCAGGTGGAGATGGGCCCGGGCGTCGGTCAGCAGCGTGGCCGAGGGGGCGAACTCCTCGGCCGCCCCCCACACGAGCACCCGCACCGGAACCCGGGGAAGGGCCGGGACCTCCGCGGCCGCGTCGGCCCCCTCGACGGGCCTCCCGCCCAGGGCGGCCGCCGCCGAGAGGAGCGTCGGGGGCTCCGCCCCGAACGCCTCCACCAGGCGCGGGAGCGGCAGCGCGTGGGGCCCCCGGAAAAAGGCGTCTCCGCCCGGCAGATCCCGGAACCGGACCCACTCCCCCCGGAGCGGGGCCTCCAGGGCCCCGGCCAGGTAGGCCACGGCCACGAGCGCCCGCTGGTACCCCACCGGCCGG
>CAZUYO010000486.1:0-1791 GCA_964624725.1 uncultured Thermodesulfobacteriota bacterium | reverse complement strand
AAGGGAGGTCAGGATGCGCCGGGTGAAGGTTGCGTGGGCCGCCTTGGCGGCGGTCCTTTGGGGAGCCACGGCGGCGCCTGCCGTGGACGCCCCGGTCCGGTCGGTGGTGGTGTACCCGGGGGGGGCTTGGGTCGAGCGGGAGGCCCGGGCCGAGGTCCCGGCCGGCCCGGCTACCTGGGAGCTCGGCCCCCTGGCGCCGGAGGCCGACCCCGAGAGCCTCGCCGCCTCGGTGGTGGAAGGCCGGGCCCGGATCCGGTCGGTGGCGGTGGCCACGCGACCGGCCGTCGAGGCCCCGACCGAGCGGGAGCGGGACCTGGAGGCGCGGATCCGGGATCTGCGGCATCGGGCCGGCGCCGAGGCCGACCGCGCCCAGGCCCTGGAACGCAGGCTCTCGTTCATCGACGCCCTGACCCGGGCGGCCGAGAGGGCCGACCCGACCGGGGATCCGGCGGCGTGGAAGGCGAGGTGGGAGGCCCTGTCGGCCGGCGCCGAGGAGGCGCTGGCCGCGATCCGGGCGGCCCGGGCCGAGGAATCCCGGCTCCGGAAGGACGCCGAGGCGCTCCAGCGGGAGCTCGATGCGCTTCGCACCGGCCGGCGGGACCGGCGCTGGGCCGTGGTGGAGTTGGCCGTGGACGGTGCGGGGCCCGTGGGGGTCCGGCTCGGGTACCGGGTGGGCGGCGCCGGGTGGACCCCGGCCACGGCGGCCCGGCTCGACCCCGGGGCCGGCCGGGTGGTGGTCGAGACCGCGGCCCGGGTGGAGCAGCGCTCCGGGGAGGACTGGGCCGACGTCGAGCTGGCCGTGGCCACGGCCGACCCCCGCCGGACGCCGGAACCCCCCGAGGTCGCGCCCTGGTTCGTGGACCTCTGGGAGCCCCGGCCGCTCGCGGCCAAGCGCGGCGCCCGGTCCCTGGAGCTCGCGGCCGCCCCGGTCCCGGCCGCGGACGCCGCCGCGGTGGCGGATACGGGGGCCGGGATCACGGTCTACCGCGTGCCGGGACGGGTGACCCTGCCCTCCGGGGCGCCGGCCCGCCGGGTGCCCCTGTCGACCCGGGGGTTCCCGGCGCGGGTCTTCGTGCGGGCCGTGCCCCAGGAGGCGGCGCGGGCGTTCGTGATGGCCGAGTTCACCTACGAGGGGGAGGGCATCGTGCCGGAGGGGCGGGTGGATCTCCACCGGGGCCCCCACTTCGTGGGCGCGGCCTCCGTGCCCGCTCTGCGGCCGGGGGAGACCGTGACCTGGGCCTTCGGGCCCGACGACCAGGTGGACGTGGGCTACGAGATCGACCGGGATTTCAAGGAGCGCACCGGGTTGTTCGGCGGGAGACGGCGGATCGAACGGCGCTACCGGATCCGGGTTACAAACCGGCACCCGGATCCGCTGGAGGCCGAGGTGGTCGTTCGCACCCCGGTGAGCCGGGACGAGCGGCTCGAGGTGAGCCTGGAGGGATCGACCCCGCCCGACGTGGAGGAGTTCCAAGGGCTTCCGGGCGTCGTGGCGTGGCGCCGGACCCTCGGGCCGGGGAAGGAGGAGATCTTCGTGCTCCGGTATGCGGCCTCGTTCCCCAAGGATCTGCGCCCCTCGGGGCTGTGACCGGCGCGGCCGCCGATTTCATCGGACTTTAATGTCCGGTTAAAGTCTTTCTAAGATTGACCCGATAGGATAGGCACCGTAGGCGACGCACTCACGACACACCGCCGGCGGGTGGCAGCGCCGGCACGCGCCGCGAGAGCCTCTCCTCATCTTCCTCCTCCTGCCCGAAGGGGGCCGCCATGTGGCGGCCCCCTTCGGGTTTT
>CAZUYO010000485.1:0-1801 GCA_964624725.1 uncultured Thermodesulfobacteriota bacterium | reverse complement strand
GAGCCCGAGAGCCCGGATGCGCCGGAGCTCCCGGTCCCAGGCGTAGGGGAGGTTCGGAAAATCGGTGCCGAAAAGGATCCGGTCGGCCCGAAACCGGGTGATCGGCGGGGGCGTGAGGCCGGGGAAGTACCCGGCGAGCATCATGGTGGTGTCGAGCCACAGGTGGTCGAACGCCTCCAGGAGCTCCGCGTGGGCCTCGAACTCGTCGGCCCCCAGGTGGGGCACCACCAGCTTGAGCCCCGGGAACGCCTCCAGGAGCCGCCGGGTCCGCCCGGCCGAGCAGGTGCGATGGGGGTCCGTGGGGTACGCCGGGCTCCGGGGCTCCCGGCCGAAATGGGCCACGAGCGGCACCCCCCGCTCGGCGCAAAACGCGGCCACCTCGAAGGTGGCGGCGTCGTCCGCCGGGATCCCCTGGACGTGGGCGTGGAGCTTCACCCCCCGAAGCCCTAGATCCACCGCCTCCTCCAGGATCTCCCGGGCCCCGGGCTCCCCGGGGAACACCGTGGCGAGCCCCGTGACCCGCGGCTCTCCCCGCACCAACCCGGCCAGGAACCGGTTCAGGTCCCGGGCGACGCCGGGACGGTGGGCGTACTGGAGGAGAACGAGGTGCTCCATCCCCCGGTCCAGGAGGAACCGCACGACGTCGGCGGCGGTGAGCCGGTACCGGATCGGCCAGCCGTGGACGTCGAACCAGGAGCGCACGGCGGCAAAGAGCCGGTCGGGGAACACGTGCACATGGGCGTCGATGACCGGGGGGAGGCCCCCGGGCACCCGGTCCCCCTCGGGGTCCTCGAGGGCCGGCAGGGGCCGGGCCAGGGCGCCCGGGCCGCTCACCACCCGAGCCTCCGCCGGAGGATCACCACGGCCATGCCGGCCAGCATGGCGAGGAACACGTTTCGGGTGCGCAGGGCCACCCACGCCGTGAGCCCCGCGGCCCCCAGGCCCCAGGGCCCGGCCTTCACCACCGAAGGGGCCACGAGCGACACGAGGATCGCCCCCGGGAGCGCGTCCAGGGCCCGCCGCACCCGCCCCCCGCGCGGCAGGCGGTCCGAGAGGAGAAGCCCCGTCACCCGAAGGCCGTAGGTCACCGCCGCGGCCGCCCCCACGGCAACGAGCCATCCGCCCGCCCTCACGCCTCCCCCTCCGGGCCGAAGGCGGCCGCCACGGCCCCGGCCAACCCGCCGGCCAGCACATACCAGGTGCCGGGGAGCCACCGCTCCGCCAGACAGGCGGCCCCCACGGCCGCGGCCCAGGGCAGCCCGTCGCGACGGGCGCCGCGCCACAGGCTCACGGCCAGGGCCGTGAACACCGCCGTGAACGCGAAATCCAGGGCCCAGGCCTCGGGGTCGGGCACCGCGGCCCCCAGGCCCACCCCGGCCAGGGTTCCCAGGCACCAGGCCCCCATGACGCAAAGCCCCCCGCCCCACAGGTGCCACACGTCGGCGCCCCCCTGTCGGTGGGCGGCCATGGTGACGGCCCAGTTTTCGTCGGCCACGAAGTGCATGAAGAAGAGCTTGCTCAGGAGACCCCTGCCCTCAAACACGGGCCGGAGGGTCGCCCCGATCAGGAGGTACCGGGCGTTGATGACCCCCACGGCGAGGGCCATGGGGCCCGCGGCCGGGGGCCAGGCCCACAGGTCCACCATGACGAACTGGGCCGACCCGGCGAACACCAAAAGGTCCATCCACAGCACCTGCCCCCAGGAAAGCTGCTTCTGGGCGGCCAGCACCCCCAGCACGCTCCCGTAGGCGGCCACGCTCGCGGCCACGGGCAGGCAGGCGCGAAATCCCTTTCCGAACAC
>CAZUYO010000484.1:0-1830 GCA_964624725.1 uncultured Thermodesulfobacteriota bacterium | reverse complement strand
CAGCCGCCGGGCCGCCAAGCCGCCTCGCCGCCCAGCCCAAGGAGTTTGCCGCCGTGAGCCTCACGCCCGATCCGTCGCGGTATGTTTTCCGGGGTGTCCACCCGCGCTTCCACCTGGGCACGGCGAGCGACCGGTACGCCGGGTGGATCGGCCAGATCTATACGCCCGGCCGGTACGAGGGCCGGATCCAACGCCGCACGAAACGGCTGGGGGGCCAGCGCTTCACGGAAGAGGTGCTTCCGGTGGAAAGCGTGGCCGAGTACTTCGAGCACTTCGACCTCCTGGAGATCGATTACACCTTCTACGCCCCTCTCCTGGAGGCGGACGGCCGGCCGACCCCGACCCTGCGGGTGCTGCGGCGCTACGCCGAGTTCGCCCCGGCGGGGGCGGGGTTCGTGCTCAAGGCCCCCCAGCTCTTTTTCGCCCAGAAGGTCCGGTCGGGCGGGCGGTACGTTTCGAACGAATCGTACCTCGACGCCGAGGGGTTCCGGCGGCGGTTCTGGGAGCCGGCCGAGGGGCTTCTGGGACCGGCGCTCCGGGCCGTGGTGTTCGAGCAGGAGTACCAGCGAAGCCGCGACCGGGAGCCGCCCGAGCGCGTGGCCGAGGGGCTCGACCGGTTTTTCTCCGCGCTGCCGCCCACCGGGCGGTTCCACGTGGAGCTTCGCACCGAGGCGTACCTCTCGGCGCCGGTGTTCGAGGTACTCGCCGCCCACGGGGTGGGCCAGGTGCTCTCCCACTGGACCTGGCTCCCGCCCCTGCGGGTCCAGTGGGCCCGGGGCGGGCGGCGGGTGCGAAGCGGTTCGGGGTGGCAGATCCTGCGGCTCATGACCCCCCGGGGCGTGCGCTACGAGGAGGCCTATGCCCGGGCGTTCCCCTTCGACCGCATGGTGGAGGGCATGATGAGCCCGGGAATGGTGGAGGATGCGGTGCGGATTTCCCGGGAGGCGATCGAGCGGGGAGCCGAGGTGGGGGTGATTGTGAACAACCGCGCCGGGGGCAACGCCCCGGAGATCGCGCGGCGGATTGCGGAAGCGTGGCTCGCGGAAGGAGGAATCTGATGGGCGGATGGAAGGACCGGATGCTCGCCAAGGTGTTCACCCGGTTTCCCGGGCTCGCCGCCCGGTGGGCCGAAGGGCTCGAGAGGGACCCGGATCGGGTCCCCTGGACGCCGGCGAGGCGGCCGCTGGCCGAGGCCACCGTGGCCCTCGTCACGACCGGAGGCGTGCACCTCCGGGACCAGCCGCCGTTCGACATGGCCGACCCCGAGGGGGACCCGTCGTTCCGGGAGATCCCGGTGGATACCTCGCCCGAGGCGCTCACCATCACCCACGACTACTACGATCACACCGACGCGGAGAAGGACCTCAACCTGGTTCTCCCCGTGGAGCGGCTCCGCGAGGCGGTGGCCGCCGGCGCGGTGGGGGCGCTTCACCCGGTGGCGTATTCGTTCATGGGGCACATCGACGGGCCCCATGTGGAAACCCTGCGCCGGAAGACCGGACCCGAGGTGGCCGGGCGGCTCGCCCGCGCCGGGGTGGACTACGCGCTCCTCGTGCCCGCCTGAGGCATCTGCAACCGGTCCGTGGGACTGGTGGCGCGGGCGGTGGAGGCGGCCGGGGTGGCCACGGTGGCCCTTTCGATCGTGCGGCAGATCACGGAGAAAACCCCGCCGCCGCGGGCCCTGTTCCTCCGGTTCCCCTTCGGGCACGCCTTGGGGGAGCCGGGGAACCGAAACCAGCACCTGGAGATCCTCCGCCGGGCCTTCGAGGTGCTCTTCACGGCGCCGGGTCCCGGCACCCTCGTGGACGCGGGGCTTCGCTGGCGCCGCGA
>CAZUYO010000483.1:0-1847 GCA_964624725.1 uncultured Thermodesulfobacteriota bacterium | reverse complement strand
TTCCTGGGGGCGGGGGCGGCGTGGCTCCTGGTGTCGGACCGGTGGGTGGCCGACCTGGGGCTCGACCCGGAGGGGCTTTTGCGGTTCCGGCGGATCGAGGCGGGAGTTCTCGTCGTTGTGGCCGCGGGCGCGGTGGCGTGGATGGTGGGGCGGTTGCTGAGGGAGGAGGCCCGCCGGCAGGCCGAGGTGGAACGGCGGGAGGCGCGGTATCGAACGCTCTTCGAGATGGCCCCCGTCGCGCTGTGGGAGGAGGACGCCTCGGCGCTCCTCGACCGGGTGGAGGAACTCCGGGCCGAGGGGCGCGAGCTCGCGTCCCGGCTCCGGGAGGAGCCGGACCTCCTTGCCGATCTGGTCTCCCGGGTACGGGTCCTCGACGTGAACCGCCGCGCCCTGGAGCTCTACGGCGCCCGAAGGAAAGAGGAGCTTCTCGGCTCCCTCGCGCAGGTCCTCACCCCCTCGGGGCTGGCCGCGTTCGGCGAGGCCGTGAGGGCGCTCGCCCGGGGGGAAACCGGGTTCGAGATGGAGGCCGAGAACCGCACCCTCGAGGGCCGCCCCCTCCGGGTCCTCCTGCGGTTTTGGGTGTCCGCCGAGGGGCCCGACCGGGGCCGGGCCCTCGTGAGCGTCACGGACCTCACCGAACTCCACCGGGCGCGGGAGGATCTCCAGCGGCTGGCGGCCCTGGCCGAGGAGAGCCCGGGACCGGTGCTCTCGTTCGACCGGGAGGGCCGGCTTCTGTGGGCGAACGCCGCGGCCCGGCGGCTCGCCGACGAGTTCGGCGCCCCCGGCCCGGAGGGGCTCCTGCCGCCGGAGGCCCCCGAGGTGATCCGCCGGGCGGCCGCCACGGGCCGGCCGGTGCTGCGCCGGGAGGTCGAGCGGGCCGGCCGGTGGTTTTCGTGGAACGCCCTTCCCGTGGCCGGCGGCCGGTGGGTCCACGTGTTCGGGGGCGAGATCACCGACCTCGTCCGGGCCCGGCAGGAACGGGGGCGGCTCGAGGCGCGGCTCCGGGAGACCGAGCGGCTCGAGGCCCTGGGCCGGTTCGCGGCCGGCATCGCCCACGATTTCAACAACCTCCACATGGTGATCCAGGGGAACGCCGAGTTGGGGCTCCTGGAGCCCGGGCTCCCCGACCGGACCCGGAAGGGCCTCGAGCGGATCGTGGCCGCCTCGGGCCGGGCGGCGGACCTGGTGGCGAAGCTCCTCGCGTATTCCGGGATCCAGCGGTCCGAGCCCGAGCCGGTGGACCTGGGCCGGGTCGTGGCCGGGGTCCTGGAGGACCTGGGGGAGTTGGTGCCCGACGGGGTCGAGGTGCAGCTCGACGACCGGCCCGGCGCCCCGGCGGCCTGGATCGATCCCGGTCAGGCCCGGATCGTGGTGCAGAACCTGGTGACGAACGCCGTGGAGGCCGTGGCGCCGGCCGGCGGGCGGGTGACGGTGCGCACGAGCGCGCTGGAGGACCCGGCCGGGTGGTTCGGGGAGGCCGAGGGGGAGCCCCCCGATCCCGGCCGCCGGTACGTGCTCCTCGAGGTCGCCGACACCGGCCCCGGCATGGACGAGGAGACCCGGCGCCGGGCCTTCGACCCGTTTTTCACGACCAAGTTCCTAGGCCGGGGCCTGGGGCTCTCGGTGGTGTGGGGCGTGGCCCGGGCCGTGGGCGGGGCCGTGCGGATCGACTCGGCCCCCGGCCGGGGCACCCGGGTCGGAGTGGCCCTGCCGTCCTCACCGGGGGCATGACCGCTCGCGCCACAGCCCCACCCTCCGGTGGCACGCCTCCCGTTCCAACCGCAAGAACCCTTCCTTCCCCGGGTACTCGAAGTGCCGGATCGCCCGGGCGAGCCCGGCCCGGAGGA
>CAZUYO010000482.1:0-1847 GCA_964624725.1 uncultured Thermodesulfobacteriota bacterium | reverse complement strand
CAGGACCTCCACCGGGACGGCCGGGCCGGTTGGCTGGGGGAGATCGTGCTCCTGGTCGACGCGGCCGAGGCCTCCTGGCCCGCGCTCCGGGACGCCCTGGCGGCCGGCCGGTTCACCGTGGCCCGGCGGGAACCCGACCGGGAGGCCCACGTCGCCTCGTTCTCCCCCGCCCCCGACGGCGCCTCGGTCCGGGTCCGGATCGAGGGCACCCCCGGCCTCGAGGCCGCCCTGACCCTGGTGGCGGCCGGCCGGCCGGTGGCGCGCGCCCGGGTGCGGGTTCCGGACCGGGTGACGCTCCCGCTGCCCCCCGCGACCGCGCCCCGGCCCGTGCGGCTTCGGCTCGAAGGGCCGGGCGCCCTCCGGGCCCTCACGAACCCCGTCCTCGTCCCGGCCGCACCGCCCAAGCGGTCCTGATTCCCCAGCAAGGAGCGAAAGGAGTCGTTCCATGATCGTCGCCGTGCACCAGCCCCAGTACCTGCCCTGGCCGGGCCTGTTCGACAAGATGGCCCGGGCCGACCTCTTCGTGTTCCTGGACAACGTGCAGTTCGTGCCCCGGGAGTGGCAGAACCGGAACCGGATCCGCACCTGGCAGGGGTGGCAGTGGCTCACGGTGCCGGTCCACGGCGGGGGCCGCCCGCTGATCCGGGACGTGCGCATCGACGCCTCCCGGGGCTGGGCCGAACGGCACCTGCGCACCCTCGAGGCCAACTACAAGCGCTGCCCGGGGTACCCCGAGGTCATGGGATGGCTCGAACCGCTGCTGCGCCGGCCCTGGTCCCACCTGTGGGAGCTCAACGTGGCCGTGACCCGCGCCATGGCCCGGGCCCTGGGCATCGCCACCCCCACCCGGGTGGCCTCGGACCTGGGCCCCCTGCCCACCGGCGCGGACAACCGGATCCTGGCGATCTGCGAGGCCGTGGGGGCCCACACCTACCTGGCCGGCGCCGGGGGCCGGAACTACATGGACCTGGGGCGGTACGAGGCCGCCGGGGTGCGGGTGGAGTTCCAGGCCTTCACCCCCCCCGTGTACCCCCAGGTCCAGGGCGAGCCCATCCCGGGGCTCTCGGCCATCGACCTCTTGTTCCAGCGCGGGCTCGAAACCCCGGAAAGGAGCGCGGCATGAGGATCCTCGCCATCGGGGCCCACCCCGACGACATCGAGATCGGCTGCGGGGGAACCCTGGCCAAGTACGCCCGGGGCGGACACGACGTCTACCTCATGGTGCTCACCGGCGGCGACCGGGGCGGCGACGCCGGCACCCGGCGGGCCGAGCAGGAGGCCGCGGCCCGGGCCCTCGGGGCCCGGGAGCTCCTGTGGGGCGGGTACGCCGACACGGAGCTGCCCCTTGCGTACAACGAGGTGATTCAGAAGATCGAGGGGGCCCTCAAGCGGGTGCGGCCCGACTTCATCTTCGTGAACTACTTCGAGGACACCCACCAGGATCACCGCACGCTGGCCGAGGCCACGCTGTCGGCCACCCGGTACATCCGAAACGTCCTGTTCTACGAGGTGCCCACCACCCGGGACTTCAACCCCACCGTGTTCGTGGACATCGAGCCGGTGTTCGCCGAGAAGCTCCGGCTGCTCGAGTGCCACGCCTCCCAGGTGATGCGCACGAACTGCGAGGGGGTGAGCATCCTCGAGGTGGCCCGGTCCTCGGCCCATTTCCGGGGGGTCCAGGGCCGGGTGCGCTACGCCGAGGGGTTCGTGTGCCTGCGGCTCTTCATCAACGTGCTCGACGGAACCGAACCCGGGCTCCAGGAGGTGGCGGCATGAGGGCCGAGGATCGAAGCGCGCTGGCCTGGGGGGCCGGGCTTTACCTCTGGCTCAACCTTTTCGGCATGGCC
>CAZUYO010000481.1:0-1848 GCA_964624725.1 uncultured Thermodesulfobacteriota bacterium | reverse complement strand
CTCCCACACGACGTCCGATCTTCCCATCTCGGCCTCCGTTTCGCCGAACCGCCCACGAAGGGGTCGCATCTCCGCGGCCTTGACAACCGTGCGCGCGGAGATAGGCTCGGGTCGCCCCGTCCTATCACCGCCACCCCGCGAAAGGAGGACCGGATGCGCCCCGCAACGCGCGTTTTTCTGGCCCTGGCCGCCCCCTTCCTTTGGACGATTCCCGCCGGCGCCGGCGGGCCCACCGCCCCCACGGGTGTGGAACTCCCGGCCGACTACCGCACCTGGACCGCGGTGGCGCCGAGCCTCCGGACCGACAAGGGCCACATCCGGATGATGCTGGCCAACCCGGTGATGGCCGAGGCGTACCGCAACGGCACCCTTCCCTTCCCGGACGGCTCGAAGATCGCGAAACTCGTGTACAAGGCCCGAAAGAGCCCGGAGTGGGAGGCGGCCACGGTGCCGGGGGAGCCGGTGAGCGTGGAGATCATGGAGAAGGACACAAAGCGCTTCGCCAAGACCGGGGGCTGGGGATTCGGCCGGTTCCGGCCCGACGGAACCCCGGTGGGGGACATGATGCTCTACGAAACCTGCTTTCCCTGCCACGAGGCCAACGTCAAGGACCACGATTTCGTGTTCACCCGGTGGGCCCCGTAGGCGCCCGGCGACAGGGCGGGGACCGAACGGGTACCGGATTATAGACCGTTCGGGTATCTTTCGAGCCCGATCGGGTAAAACGCCGTCTCCCCCCCTTCGGCCACCGGCACCGGACCGCTATATTGCGGACTCGATCGTATCGCTTTTGCCGAAAGGAGCGCGTCGATGAGTCCGCAAGCCCAGACCGCCACGCCCGCCCCCGCCGAACGCCGCGATCCCCACGTCTCGGCCAGCTCCATGGCCCTCTATCTCAAGGACATCCGCAAGACCCGGCTCCTCACCCCCCAGGAGGAGATCGAACTGGCGCTGCGGATCGAGAAGGGCGACGAGGCGGCCCGCCGCCGGATGATCGAGTCGAACCTCAGGCTCGTGGTGAAGATCGCCAAGCGGTACGTGAACCGGGGTCTGCCGTTCCTCGACCTGATCGAGGAGGGGAACGTGGGGCTCATCAAGGCGGTGGAACGGTTCAAGGCCTCCAAGGGCTGCCGGTTCTCCACCTACGCCACCTGGTGGATCCGCCAGTCCATCGAACGGGCCCTCACGAACCAGGTGCGGACGATCCGGCTGCCGGTGCACGTCTCGGACGACCTCGACCGCCTGCGTCGGGTCACCGAGTGCCTCACGCGGGCGCTCCGCCGGACGCCCACCGTGGAGGAACTGGCGGAGGAAACGGGCTTCCGAACGGAGTACGTGGACCGGCTCCTCAAGATCCAGCGGCGCACCCTGAGCATGGACCAGGCGCTGGACGTGGACGGGGATTTCACCCTTCAGGACAAGCTCGAAGACCCCGACGCCCCGGACCCGACGGAGGGCCTCCTGCGCGAGAAAGTTGTCCAGCTCGTGCGCGCCAAGATCGGCGTGCTGACCGATCGGGAGAAGAAGATCGTCACCCTGCGATTCGGTCTCGACGGCGGGGAACCCATGACGCTCGAGCGGATCGGCAAGATCTTCGGGGTGACCCGGGAGCGGATCCGGCAGATCCAGGTGGAAGCCCTGGAGAAGATGCGCCAGGCGATGGAGGCCGACGGCGTCGGGTTCCACGACCTGGCCTAGCGCCGGCCGGGGCGTGTTGGGAAAGGGGCCTCGCAGGGGCCCCTTTTCCTGTGAGGGGGCCCGGCGGGGGGCGGCCCGAGGGCCGCCGGGGGAAACGGTCAGGTTACGAGTGCCCAGCGGGCCCGGTCAAGGAAAAGCGTTCACCAGGGG
>CAZUYO010000480.1:0-1851 GCA_964624725.1 uncultured Thermodesulfobacteriota bacterium | reverse complement strand
GCCCAGCCGCCTAGCCGAAGTTACTCGGAAGACCGCGAGACCGACGACCGTGGACCGAAGTTACTTGGAACAGAAGGTCGCCCGGCTCCCCACCCGGCCCGGCGTCTACCTCATGAAGGACGCCGAGGGGCGGGTCCTCTATGTGGGCAAGGCCAAGAACCTCCGGGCCCGGGTGCGCACCTACTTCCGGGAAGGGGCCGACGGCCGGCTCCGGGTGCGGTTCCTGATGGCCCGGGTGGCCGACATCGACTTCGTGGTGACCGACACGGAAAAAGAGGCCCTGATCCTCGAAAACACCCTGATCAAGCGCCACCGGCCCCGGTACAACGTGGACCTCCGGGACGACAAGACCTACCTCTCGCTCCGGCTCGACGTGCAAAACCCCTTCCCCCGGCTCACCACGACCCGCCGCATCGTGCCCGACGGCGCCCTCTACTTCGGCCCCTACTCCTCGGCCCGGGCCCTCCGGGAGACCGTGGAGCTCATCCAGCGCATCTTCCCCCTGCGCCAGTGCCGGGACCGGGAGTTCCGGGCCCGCACCCGGCCCTGCCTCTACTGCCAGATGCGGGGGTGTCTGGCCCCGTGCTGCGGCCGGGTCACGCCCGAGGCGTACCGGGAGATCGTGGACCAGGTGGTGGCGTTTCTGAAGGGGCGGGGCCGCGAGCTCCTCGACGACCTGAGGGCCCAGATGGCCCGGGCGGCCGAGCGGCTCGAGTTCGAGGAGGCCGCCCGGCTGCGCGACCGGATCCGGGCGGTGGAGGAGACCCTGGAGCGCCAGAAGGCCGTGACCCACCGGCCCGTGGACCGGGACGTGGTGGGCTGGGTCCGGGAGGGGGGGGAGGCCGAGGTGGTGGTGCTGGTGGTCCGAAGCGGCAACCTGATCGACCGGCGGTCCTACTACCTGGACCGATTGGAGGAGGACGACGCCGAGGTCATGGCCCAGTTCCTGCGGCAGTACTACCGGGGCGACCGGATCGTGCCGGCCGAGGTGGTGGTGGGCGTGGACGTGGGGCCCGAGGAGGCCGGCGTGCTGGAGGAGTGGCTCGGGGAAAAGCGCGGGGGACGGGTCCGGGTGGTGCACCCCAAGCGGGGGGAGCGCCGGGAACTCGTGCGCATGGCCGAGGGGAACGCGGCCGAGCTCCTCGAGGAGCGGCGAAAGACCAAGGTCGGGTACGAGGCGGCCCTGGCGGAACTGCGGGACCGGCTGGGCCTGCCCGATCTGCCCCGCCGCATCGAAGGGTACGACATTTCCAACCTCCAGGGCCGGGAGGCCGTGGGGAGCATGGTGGTGTTCACCGACGGGTTCCCCGACCCCGGGGCGTACCGGCGGTTCCTCATCCGCACCGTGGAGGGGGCCGACGACTTCGCCTCGCTCTACGAGGTGCTTCGCCGGCGGCTGGGCCGGCGGGGCCAACCGGGGTGGGAGCTGCCGAACCTGGTGCTGATCGACGGCGGCCGGGGGCAGGTGGCCGCCGCCGCCAAGGCGTTGGAGGACGAAGGCGTTGCCGTGCCCCTGGCGGGCATCGCCAAGGCCCGGGTGCTCCCGGGCCGGGGCCCCGAGGTGGAGCACTCGGCCGAGCGGATCTTCCTCCCCGGCCGCTCGAACCCGGTGGGGTTCGGCCGGAACAGTTCGGGGCTCTTCCTGCTCCAGCGGGTCCGCGACGAGGCCCATCGGTTCGCCGTGACCTTCCACCGAAAGCGGCGGGCCCGGGCGAGCCTGCGCTCGGCCCTGGAGGGGGTGCCCGGCCTCGGGCCCAAGCGCCGCCGGGCGCTTCTGCGCCATTTCGGGAGCCTCAAGCGCCTGGCCGAGGCCTCGGCCGACGAGATCGCCGCCGTCCCCGGCATCCCCCG
>CAZUYO010000479.1:0-1853 GCA_964624725.1 uncultured Thermodesulfobacteriota bacterium | reverse complement strand
GGATCGGCTATGCTACCGGCTTTGCCGAGGAGGTGCCATGGTTCCGGTTCCCCGCGAGATCTGGGTGGAGTGTCGGGTGCCCCACGCCCACATCTACCACGTGCGCTACACCCTCGACGCCTACGAGGGGCTCTGCCTCGCCTCCACCGTGGAGGACCCCGCCGGCCGGGTGCGGCTCCTCTCCACCGAGGACCGGTGGGAGGAACTCCGGGAGGTTCTGGAGGCGCTGGCCCAGGAGGTTCCCCTGACGATCCTGGACCAGGGGATCGCGGAACCGGAGGGCGAGGCGTGAGGCCCCCGTTCGATCCCCACCGCGTGCTCCGGGCGGCCCTGGCCCAGGGCGGGGACCTCGCGGACGTCTTCTGGGAGACGACCCGCTCGGCCACCGTGGTGCTGGAGGCCGGGCGGGTGGAGGAGGCCCGGTCGGCCGTGCGCCAGGGCGCCGGGATCCGGGTGGTGGAGGGGGAGGCCGAGGCGTACGGGTACCGCACGGCCCCGGACCCGGACGCGCTCGTGGAACTCGCCTCGGAGGTGGCCCGGCTTCGGCCGGACGGCGTGCCGGCGGAACCCGCGGCGTCGGCCCCCGCCGAGGGCCCCGGGCCCGAGGGCGACCCGTTCGCCCACCTCGACCTCGGGGCCCGGGCCGATCTGGCCCGAAGGCTCGACCGGGTGGCCCGGGGCGTGGACCCGCGGGTGGTGCAGGTGCGGGTGGTGTACCGGGACCACGCCCAGGAGGTGTGGGTGGCGCCGTCCGACGGTCCCCCGGTGCGCGACCTGCGCACCGGGTTCTACCTCGGCGTCCTGGTGGTGGCCCGGGACGAGCGGGGCGCCCAGACCGGGTACGAGGCCGTGGCCGCAAGCCGGGGGTGGGAGCAGTTCGACGAGGAATCGCCCGAGGAGGCGGCCCTGGCGGCGGCCCGGCGGGCCGTGCGGCTCCTGGAGGCCCCCCGGGCGCCGGGGGGCCGCATGCCGGTGGTGATCGCCGGGGAGGCCGGGGGCACCATGATCCACGAGGCCGTGGGGCACGGGCTCGAGGCCGATCTGGTGCTCCAGGGGCACTCGGTGTACGCGGGCCGCCTGGGCGAACGGGTGGCCTCCGACCGGATCACGGTGGTGGACGACCCCACCCTGCCCGGCCGCCGGGGCTCGTACCGGTTCGACGACGAGGGCACCCCCGCCCGCCGCGCGGTGCTGATCGAACAGGGGGTGCTTCGGGGGTTCCTCCACAGCCGGTCCACGGCCCGGAGGATGGGCGCGGCGCCCACGGGCCACGGCCGGCGGGAGTCGTTCGCCCACCGCCCCATCCCCCGCATGGCCAACACCTTCATCGCGCCGGGCCCGGACGAACCGGGGGAGATCCTTCGCGACACCCCGAGCGGCCTTTACGTGACCCGGATGGGCGGGGGGCAGGTGGACACGGTGAGCGGGGATTTCGTGTTCGAGGTGGCCGAGGGGTTCCGGATCGAGAACGGCCGGGTCGGGGAGCCCGTGCGGGGGGCCACCCTGGTGGGGAACGGCCCCCGGGTGCTCCTGGCGATCGACCGGGTGGGGTCGGACCTGGGGTTTTCGGTGGGCACCTGCGGAAAGGACGGCCAGGGCGTTCCCGTGGCCGACGCCCAACCCACGCTGCGGATTCCGGAGATGGTGGTGGGGGGCGAGGCGGAGTAGGAACTCACGCAAAGCTCGCAGCGGTCGCCACGGTTTTTGGGGTATCTTGGCGGGCTTGGCGAGCGTGGCGTGAGACACGAAGTTCCGACGCCGGGACCCGGCGAGGCCGTGGGGGGATCTCTCGCAACGACCGCAACGATCGCCACGTTTTCATTCGGTTTTCGTGGCGGGCTTCGCGAGCGTGG
>CAZUYO010000478.1:0-1854 GCA_964624725.1 uncultured Thermodesulfobacteriota bacterium | reverse complement strand
CTCGTTCCGGTGGACCCAAGCCCCCCGGCGAGGGTATCCTCCGCGCCCGGAATCGCAACCGGGGATGGGGACGGCCCGCTCTCCGGGGTGCGAAAGAAGATATTCGCACGGGAAGAGGACGCGGACGCCCGGGATGCTCCTGCCGGGCCTTGCAACACCGGGGCTCCCGGCCGGGCTAGGACTCCAGCGTAGGAGCGACCTCCGTGTCAGGTGCCAGAGGACGGACGACAGAGGACAGGGGTTCTCTGACTTCTGACCTCTGCATTCTGGCCCCTGGTACGAAGGCCGCTCCCACAGGTTGGGACAACCGCCGGCGCTGGAATCCCGAATGTTCCTGGCCGCCTAGCTGCCAAGCAGTCCAGCCGCCTAGCCGAAGTTACTCGGAAGTCCCTCCCCTGGACCGGCGGAGGCCTTGCGCGCGGAATCCGAAGGGTTTTCCGCCGCCCGGCCGCTTGGCCGCCCAGCCGCCTAGCGCGAGATTCGGCTCCGGCCGTTGCGTCCGAACGTCCCCCCGTCCCCGCGTCCGCACGGAGAAAAGGAGACAACGACATGCCCCACGTCACGCGGATCAAGGTGCGCGGCTACCACCTGGACCTCTACGGCCACGTGAACAACGCCCGGTACCTGGAGTTCCTCGAGGAGGCCCGGTGGAGCTGGGTGGAGGAACGGGGCGACCTGGCCGGATTCATGAAGGGTGGGTACGGGTTTTCGGTGGTGAACATCAACATCAGCTACCGCCGGCCGGCGTTCCTGGGCGAGGTGCTGGAGGTGCGCTCGTCGCTCAAAAGCCTGGGAAACCGCTCGGGCGTGATCCGGCAGGAGGTCTGGCTCGCGGGCTCCGACACCCTGGTGGCCGAGGCGGACGTGACCTTCGTGGTGGTGTCGGCCAAGACCGGCCGCGCCGTGCCCCTCGAGGGCGAGGTGCGCGAACTCCTGGGCGGGCTGGGGGAAGGCTAGAAGGCTGGAAAGCTGGGAGGCTGGGAGGCTGGGAAGCCCCCCTGAACCAGGCCGTTGAATCCGCCCCGAGCGGCGAGCCTACTCCGCGCGTTGTTTCCCCGCCGCGTAGATGCCCAGGGTGTAGCGGTGGGGGCCCGGGGTCCCCTGGGGGACGAACGCCACCCGGTCGCCGGGGCGCACGGGGTGGGAGAGGTCGTGGGTGCGGTGGTTCACGATCACGGCCTCGATCCGGTCGAGGGGGAGCCCCAGGCGCCGGGCGAGTTCGGCGGCCGCCACCCCCTCGGCCGGCACCTCCACGTCCGCCTCGCTCGGGAGCCCCTGCTCCCGCCGCAGGGTGTGGAGGAGCCCCAGAAACAGCACCCGGGCCGTGCCGGTGTTCCCCTCGCTCGTCATGCTCGCCTCCCCTCGCTCAGAGATTCCGCGCCAGGTCCCGGAGGGCGTCGCGGCCCTCCCGCACGGGGGTTCGGTACGCCCGGGGCAGGAGGTCGAGCACGGCGTCGGCCGCCCGGAGGGCGTAGGGCATGGTTTTCGACTCCCGCACCAGCGGGGCGCGCGGCGGAAGCACCGCCCCCAGGAAGTAGGCCACGGTGGCCGCCACGATGGCGGCCTTGAGGAGCCCCAGGCCCGCGCCCACGGTGCGGTCCACCCACCCCAGGCACGCGGCCCCCAGGAGCCGGGAGATCCCCACCCCCACGAGGAACGCCGCGGCGATGCAGCCGATCAGGATCCCGGCAAACGCCACGAGTTCCCGGGTGGCCGGCCCGAACCACGGGATGTGCGCCGCCACCACCGCGTGGTACCGCAACGCCGCGCCGGCCCCGGCCACCACTCCCACGAACCCGGCGATCTGGCGCACCGCCCCCTTCCAGATCCCCGCCAGGAGCAAGATCCCGGCCA
>CAZUYO010000477.1:0-1861 GCA_964624725.1 uncultured Thermodesulfobacteriota bacterium | reverse complement strand
ACGTAGAGCGCCGTGATCCGGTTCGAGGGCAGCCCGTTCTCCGTGGTGTACCGCTGGGCCACCCGAACCTCCGGCACGGCGGCGCGGCCCGACGGGGCCGGCGGCGGCTCGGACCGCGGCGCGGCGGCCTGGCGCGGTTTCGGCGCGGCTTCCGCCGGAACCGGGGCCGGCGGCGCCGCTTCCACCCGTTTCGGTGCCGGTTTCGCCTCCGGGGCGGGGGGCGAGAGCACCTCCTCCGGCACCGGCGGAGGCTTCACCGCCGCGATCTCGGCCCGGATCGCCGGATCCATGCGCCGGGCCCGGCGTTTCGCCTCGGCCCAGCGCTCCTCGGCCGACCGGGCCGGGAGTTCCGGCACGGACCCGAGATCCGGCCGCTCGGGCCGGGGCGATGGCGCCGTCGCGACAGGCGGAGACGCCGAAACCGCGGCGCCTTCGCCCTTCGGCGCGGGCGCGGCGCAGGCGGAAACCCACAGCACTCCCCCCAAAACGAAAACGACTAGACTCCGCATTCCTACCCCTCGGATCGGAAACAAGGAGAACGGGATCGGACCACTCACAGGTGGCACTGAAAGCACAGGGCGTTGTCCTGCTCGTAGCTCATGACCACGAACTGCTTCTGCTCGGTGGGCATGTGGCGGGTGTGGCAGGTGTCGCACGAGACATACTTTCCGTCGACCAGCGTCAAGCCCTCCGGTTTCTGGTACCGGCCGCGGTACTGCTCGAGATCCAACCGGGGGATCAGCTCCATGTTCATCCCGTCGGGGTGGGTGTCCTGGTACCGGATCTTCCGGTAGGTGTCCTTGCGCACCCCGGCCAGTTGGAGCTTCTTCTTGAACTCCTCCACCTCGTCCTCCGCCACGATGATGCCCCGCAGATCCTTCCCGCTCTTCACCACATCCTCGTAGGAAGCGGTCTCCACACAGGGGTTGTTGTCGTGGCAGGCGCCGCAGTACCGGTCGGTTTCTTCGGAGGCCAAGGGCTGGGGCTGGAGGACCACTTCCACGTCTTCGGACGGATCCACGATCACGATGTCGAACCGGCCGTCCACGCTCGCGGCCACCGGGTAGTACCGGACCGGCACGTCCACCGTGATGCACCCGATGATAAACCCGCCCTTGCTGCGCACGCGCAGGCTCACCTCGGCGGTGTGGGTCAGGGGCACCTTTTCGAACACAAACCGACCGTCGGCGTCGGTGGTGGTCAACTCATACAGGAGGCTCACCGGAACGCCGGCCAAGGGCGCTTTGGTCTCCGGGTCCACGACCCGGCCGCGAACGTCCCGGTAGAGTTCCCGGCCCGGTGGGGGCTCCGCCGCCCACCCCGTCGCCGCACACACCAGCACCGCCGCCCACACCCATCCCCACCGGCGTCCCATGGCTCCCTCCTGTGGCCGCATATCCTCCGCCTACCGCTTCAGGAGTTCCTGGATCTTCGCCTCGATCCCCGCCTCGTCTCCGGGGCGGTACCCACCCTTCAACAGCGCGATCTTCCCCGACGGGTCCACGAGAACCAGCGCGGGGGTGAACGAAAACCCGAAGAGTTCCGGTGTCTTGAACTCGGGATCGTGGAGGAACGGAAAGTCAAACCCGAAATGCTCCCGGTACCGCTGCACCCGGGCGGGGCTCCCGGCGTCCACGCTCACCACCACCACCCCGAACTTGGGGTACTTGGCGGCCAGATCCTTGAGCGCCAGGAGTTCCTTGCGGCAGGCCGCGCAGGAGGTCTGCATGTAGCAGACCGCCCCCACCTTTCCGGCGAGGAGGTCGCCGGCCGAGAGGACCTCCTCCGTCTCCACGCTCGGCAGCTTGAGCTCGGGGAGCGGATCGCCCACCTTCGCCGCCGCCCAGGCCGGTGTTCCCCT
>CAZUYO010000476.1:0-1883 GCA_964624725.1 uncultured Thermodesulfobacteriota bacterium | reverse complement strand
CGGGCGGCCGCGAGGTCCCAGGCGCCCACGGCGAACACGACGAACAGAATCGTGCCCGGGACGTGGGTGGCCACGAAGCTGCGCAGGTGGAGGAACACCAGGTTTCCGGCGCGGGCGAGAAGCCCGAACGGCGGCGACGGGATCCGGACCACCTCCTCGCGCACGCCCCCGGGCCCCACGGTGACCTTCACGTAATGGTAGAAGTCGTGCTCCGGGTCGATCCCCACGAGCGGCGCCCCCGCGCCCCCGGTGAGGGTGAACGGCACCCCGTCCCACTCCCCCCGGTAGAACCCGTGGATGTGGGAGCAGTACAGCCTCGTGACCCCCCACCGCCGGAACGCGGCCGCGTATTGCCGGGCCGTCGCGTCGTCGGCCAGACTGTGGTGGAACATCCAGTTGCGGGCCCGGCCCGGGAGCACGGCCTTGAGCCAGTCGAGGTCCGTGCGGTGGCGGGGATCGAACAGCGGCACGTGGAACATCACGAACGTGTGCGCCGCGTCCGATTCCCCCAGCACCCGCCCGGCCCAGGCCCACTGGGACGGCTCGAACCCCACCTCGTCGGCGTCGTCGAGCACCACGAACAGGGCGTCGCCCACCCGGAACGAGTAGTAAAACGGCCCGAAGGCCTCGTAGTACACCGCCCGGCCGCCCTCGCGGATGTCGTGGTTCCCCGGCGCCACCAGGAGGGGCTTCGTGAACCCGGCGATCTGCTCCAGGAAGAACCGGTACTTCTCCCTCTCCCCGTCGAACACCAGGTCCCCCAGGTCCACCGCGAACCGGATGTCGGGGTCCGCCTCGATGCGCCGGAGGATCTCGGTGAACACGGCCTGGCTGTTGCGGTTGTCGCCCAACACCGCGAAGCTGAACGGCTCTCCCGGACCCACGGCGGGAATCCGGGCGATCTCCCGGAAGTTGCGGTCGGCCGCGGGAAGCGGTTGGGCGGCCACCGCCGCGTAATAGGCGACGCCGGCCAGGGCCGCGGCCAGCAGGGCCAAGCGGAACCACCGGCGGCGCCCCAGGTACCCGCCGGCCAGGCGCGCCAGGTCCGCCCCGGCCCGCCGGATCCGGTTCCATGCGCCAAGGGCCCGGCCCACCCGGACCAGCGCCCACCCCGCAAGCACCAACCCGACCGCGGCGGCGAGCACCTGCCACCGGTGGGCATGGAGAAACCCCAGGGCCTCCTCGAGGTTCGAGCCGAACACGTATCCCACGAGGACCACCAGGGGGACCGAGATCACGGCCCCGGTGAGGTCGAGCAGAACGAACGTGGCGGCGTTCATGCCGCTCGCCCCGGCCAGGAAGAACACCGCGAACCGCACCCCCATGACGAACCGGGCCAGGAACACGGCGCCCAGGCCCCGTCGGGCCAGGAGGGTTCGGGCCCGGTCCAGGCGCCGGGGGCTCGCTAGGTAGCGAAACGGCCGATGCTTCAGGAGCCGGGGCCCGTACTTTCGCCCCAGAAAGAAGAGCAGCAGGTCCCCGGCCAGCACCCCCAGAAGGGCCGCACCCACGAGGGGGTAGTACCCCGTGCGCCCCCAACTCACCACGGCCCCGGCGGCCAGAAGGATCACGTCCTCCGGCACGGGGAGCCCCAGTCCCGTCAGCACCAGCAGAAGAAACGTCACCGGGTGGGGGTGGGCCGCGATAGCGTTCAACACGCGAAACACGAGGGGGTTCATCGACGTCTTTCCGTCCGACTCGTCAAAGGGGTGTGGTTTCGCCACGGGGCATCTTGCCCCGCGAGGGCTGGAGGCACAACCAAGAAACCGATCTCACCCCTCTGCATCTCAATCAACGGCACCCTTCTCGTGCAACCCCCACCGAGACCACGGAGGTAACGCCCATGAAGTACGACACGATCCTCATCCCGCTGGACGGTTCGG
>CAZUYO010000475.1:0-1903 GCA_964624725.1 uncultured Thermodesulfobacteriota bacterium | reverse complement strand
CCGGGGTGCAACCAACGGGTCGCTGTGGCAAAATGCCCGCGATTTCGGGAACGGGGGGAGAGGAGGCGGAGGATGCGGGTGCGGGTGGAAGGGGGGAAGGCCATCGTCGGGCGGCTCGAACGCGGGGACGATCTCCTGGAGGGGCTCACCCGGGTGTGCCGCGAGGAGGGCGTGCGGCTGGGACGCATCGAGGCCCTGGGAGCGGTGGAGCGGGCGGTGGTCGGCTTCTACGACCAGACGGCCTACGAGTACCGCTACCACGAGTTCGACGAACCGCTGGAGATCCTCTGCCTCGTGGGAAACGTGTCGCTCAAGGACGGCGAGCCCATGGTGCACGCCCACCTGACCCTGAGCGACGCCCAGGGGAGGGCCTTCGGGGGGCACCTCGCGGCCGGCACCCGGGTGTTCGCCTGCGAGTTCGCGATCGAGCCCCTGGAGGGCGCCGAGCTCCATCGGGGCTTCCACGAGCCGACGCGGCTTCCCCTGTGGACCCGGGCGACCCGGTAGGAGGCTGGAGGTTCGGGCCCGGAACACGGGTCCTGCCGGCCTGACGGTCCTTGGGGGCCGGTGAGGGGACTGGGGTGTTTCGACTGGCCAAGACCGTTTCCGCCATCGTGCTCGACCCGCTGTGCGCCGCCCTGGGGCTTTGGCTCGTGGCGTTTCTGGCCTTCCGGCGCCGGCCCCGGGCGGCCCGGGCGCTCCTGGCCCTCGGGGGGCTCGGGCTCTGGGCGCTGGGGACCGCGCCGGTGGCCGAGCGGCTCGTGGGGCCCCTGGAGCGGGCCTATCCGGCCCCGTCGCCCGAGGCCCGGGCGGACGCCGCGGTGGTGCTCGGGGGGGCCGTGGACCTTCGGCACTCCACCCCGGAGCGGGTGGAGCTCTACCACCGGGCGGAGCGGATCCTGGAGGGGATCCGCCTCTGGCGCGAGGGCCGGGTGCGGCTCCTCGTGTTCTCCGGGGGGAGCGGCGACCCCGACCTGCCCGAGGCGAACGAGGCGGGGTACATGGCCGCGTTGGCCCGGCGCCTCGGGGTTCCGGAGTCCGCCATCCGGGTGCAGGCGAAGAGCCGCACCACGGCCGAGGACGCCCGGTACACCGTGCCGCTCCTGCGGCAGTGGGGGGTGGAGACGTTTTTCCTGGTGACCACGGCCATGGACCTGCCCCGGGCCGTGGCCTGCTTCCGGAAAGAGGGCGCGGAGCCCGTGCCGTACCCGGTGGACTACCGGGTGACCCCCCCGGGCCGCGGGTGGCGCCGGTGGATCCCGGGGGTCTCGACGCTGTCGCTCTCGGACGAGGCGATCCACGAATACGTGGGCTACGCCGTGTACTGGCTCACGGGGAAACTCTGAAGGGAATGGCCCAGGAGGAACCCTTGACCCTGACGGTCCGCGTGGTGGGCTGGCCCGAGGCCGAGGAGGCCGCGACCCGGGTGCGCACCGAGGTGTTCGTGCACGAGCAGGGGGTGCCGCCCGAGATCGAGATGGACGACCTCGATCCGGTCTGCGCCCACGCCTTGGCCGAGGACGCCGCGGGCCGGCCCGTGGGCACGGGCCGGCTCCTGCCCGACGGCCGGGTGGGCCGCATGGCCGTGCTCCGGGCCTGGCGGGGCCGGGGCGTGGGCCGCCGGATCCTCGAGGCCCTGGAGGCCGAGGCCCGGCGGCGGGGCATGAAGACCCTGCGGCTCCACGCCCAGGTCGCGGCCCGGGGGTTTTACGAGAAGCTCGGCTACCGGGCCCACGGCCTGGTGTTCGAGGAGGCCGGCATCCCCCACGTGGAGATGGAGAAGGACCTCAACTGAGACAACCGGCGGATTCCTCTCGGGGGGATTTCACCGCGGAGGACACGGAGAGCACGGAGGGCCGATGTGGGAGCGGCTTCCAAGCCGCGATCCGGGCCGAAGGCCCGC
>CAZUYO010000474.1:0-1911 GCA_964624725.1 uncultured Thermodesulfobacteriota bacterium | reverse complement strand
CTCACCGTTTCGCCGTGATCCCCTTCCGCAGGAAGTGGGGCTCGTCCGAGGCGTGGGGGTCGTGGCACGCGGAGCACGGCTTCGCCTCGGGGGCGTGGGGCTCCACCTCGTGACACTCCGTGCAGAGCTCCGCCTGGGGCGCCGCCAGCACCCCCGGGAAGAACCCCACGTGGGGGTCGTGGCAGGCGAAACACCCTTCCTCCAAGGCCGGATGGATCTCCTCCCCGTTCTCCCGCGGGTCGTCGTGGCACTCCAGGCACAGTTCGGGCGGCCCCGACGCCAGGAGTTTCTCCCGCGCCCCTCCGTGGGGCCCGTGGCACCCGGTGCAGCCGTCCTCCAGCGCCGGGTGGAGGGCCCGGTCCCCCTCGGGCCGGGGCACCTCGTGGCAGTCGGCGCAGAGGTCGGGCTGGGCCTTCACGAGCCGCCTGTCCCGCGGGGTGTGGGGATCGTGGCAGGTGGGGCACCCCTCGTCCAGCGCCTCGTGGCGCACCGGCTCGTCCCCCACCTCGTCGTGGCACTCCCGGCAGTTCTCCGAAAAGTCCCCCCGGGCGAGCACCCGATCCAGGTCCCCGTGGGGGTCGTGGCACTGGGTGCAGTCCTCCAGGTCCTCGCCATGCCCCTGGGCCACCTCGTCCTCGTGGCACTGCCCGCACAGCTCCGGCACCGGGGTCCGCAGGAGGGCGTTGCCCCCCGTATGGGGGTCGTGGCAGGTGGCGCAGGCGTGATCCTCGGCCACGGGCGGATGGACCCGGTCCGCGGACACCTCCGTGCCCTCGTCGTGGCAGGCGGCGCAGACCTCGGGGACCCTCCCCTTGAGTTGGTTCGGAAACCCGGAAAAGTGCGGGTCGTGGCAGGCGGCGCAGCTTCCCTCCTCGAACGCGGGATGGATCCCCTCCATCGTGCCCCGGTCGCCGTGGCACCGGGCGCAGAGTTTCTGGGTGTCGGCCAGCAGGAGTTTGGGGTTCCCGGCCCCGTGGGGATCGTGGCACTTGCCGCACCGGGCCCCGGCCGAGCGGAAATGGCGGTCGGCCAGCGGATCGTCCCGGAACTCGGGGTTTTGCGACTCGATCACGTGACACGTGATGCACACGTCCGGGAACCCGCCTCCCTTGAGGGCCAGGTCGGAAAGGTGGCAGTCGCTGCACCGTACGATGGTGCCGGCGTGGACCCGCAGGGGGCCGAACCCCGCGGGCGGTCGGAGCCCGTCGGCAGTCCGGAACACCTCCCGCACCTTACCGGCGATCTCGATGCGGTTCAGGCCCGGGGCGAGGGCGATGGCCGCGAAAAACCGCCCCTTGGGCAGTTTGTCGGCCTCCACGGTCCGGCTCTTGCCGCCCGCCTCCACGGTGATCGGCACGGGCTTGCCCTGCTCGGCCCGGCCGAGCACGAGGACGCTCTTGCCGTCCACCACGACCTTGTCGGGCGGTTGGAGGAACTCGGTGGCGCCGGCCGCGCCGGCGGCGAGAACGAGGGCGGCTACAAGGAGTTGTCGGATCATCGGGATGCACCTCCCGGACGTGGATTTCCCCACGGGAAACCCCTCTTGCATCGGCAGGGGGCCCCGGCGTCTTGAGGTGCCGGGTCGGGGGGAGGCGGAAGGGTACGAAAGAAACCCCTTGCGGCGCAAATGAAAATCCGGTCGTCCGGCGGGGAAGGCCCTGCGGCGCTCCGGGATGCGTCTACCCTTTGCGAAAAAGGGCCCCGGTGAGGACGAGCAGCGAGACGACCGTGAACGCCTCCATCCCCCAAAACCCCCCGAGCTTGAGCCAGGCAAAGCCGGGGTGGAGGTAGCGCACGAGCCACCCGGCGGCGAGGTCCGCCGTGAGGGCCAGGCCGAGTCCGGAAAGGAGGGAGGTGCGAACGGCCCGGGGCAGCCGGGCGTGCAGAAGGAGGTGGGCCACCACCACGTAG
>CAZUYO010000473.1:0-1928 GCA_964624725.1 uncultured Thermodesulfobacteriota bacterium | reverse complement strand
GCGTACAGCCTTCGGTTTTCGAACACCTCGAGGGCGGCCACCACCCGCCGGAGGTCGGGCCGGGTCACGTCGAGCATCACGTGGGTGAGCCCCGCCCCCGCCGCCGCGGCCAGGAACACCCCCTGGAGCCACCCGGTGCCCCGCCCCCCTGCGGCGCCCGTGGTCAGGTTGGAGAGCCCGACGATCGTGGCCACCGGCTCCCCGAACACCTCGGGAAGCCGGCGAATCACCTCCAACAGCGCCGCGTTGTAGGCCTGCCCCTCCTGCCAGCCCAGGGGCACGAGCACCGGATCGATCCAGATCCGCTCGAGGGGAACCCCGGCCTCCTGGCACCGCCCCACGAGCTCGGCGGCCAGGGCCAGGCGCTCGTCGGCCTCCCGCGGCACCCCCGAGCCCATGCAGAACACCACCAACCCGGCCCCGAGCCGCGCCGCCAGGGCGGGGATCTCGTCGCGGCCCGGGTCGGCGGAGTAACCGTTCAGAACGACGGGACCCCGCCATCGCTCCGCCACCCAGGCCATGGGCTCGGGCCGCGCCGCGTCGGCCACCAGCCCGCCGGCCCACACGCCCTCGAGGGTCTCCACCACGAAGGCCACATCGTCCCGGGTGGCCCCCCGGCCCAGGTTCACGTCGAGGTAGGCCGCCCCGGCCTCGGCCGCCGCCCGCGCCACCCGGCGCAGCGGCTCCGGATCGCGGCCGGCCACGGCCCGGGCCACCTCCCGCTGGGTCACGGTGAGATTCTCGGCGACGACGATCACCGCCGCGGCTCCCGGGGTCCGGCCCGGCCGCGGCGCGTCCCGTCCGCCTCCCGCGCCGCCGCGGCGTGGGCTGCCACGCGGGCCCGCCAGGTCTCCTCCACCCGGGTCCGCTCCGACCAGGCGGCCCGCAGGCCGTCGACGCCCCGGGGCCCCGCGGTCCAGGCCGTGGCCACCCCGGCCGCGGCCAGGAGCACCCCGGCCGCGAGGTCCAGGGGTAGGCGCACCCTGCGCCGCCCCGGCTGCGGGGCGGCCGCCTTTCCCGTGCCCACCGGCTGCACGACGCCCCGCTCCATGAGCTCGGCCAGGGCCTCCATCCCCCGGAACTCCCCGAGCCGGGCCCGGTCCACCACCTCCCGCACCGTGGCCACCCCGTCCACGAGCGCGAGCACCTTCAGCGCGGCCGGGTCCAGGTCCTCGGGGAGGGGGCTCCCGGCCTTCCGGGCCAGCACGATCCGGTCCGAAGGGAGAATCTTCTGCACCCGGGGCCACTCGTCGATCTGGCGGAACCCCTCCATGAGGAGTTCGCCCACGTCGAACGGTTCGCTGACCCCCTCCTCCAGCTCCACGGGTTCCTCCCGGAACCGGAACTCCCCGCGCTTCAAGGCGAGAAGGCCGTACACCGTCTCGCGGTGCTGCAACGCCAGGATTTCCCGGAACTCCCCCAGCCGCAGCACCCCCATCGCCACGAGGATGTCCCCCAGCCGCCGCAGGCTTTGGCGCTGTCGCTCCAGGGCGATCCCGAGCTGGGCCGGGGTGATGATGCCGGCCCGGACCAACCGGGCCCCGATCAACTCCGCCGGGTTCCGCCGGTCGGGCCAGGCCTCCACGAGGTGCCCCTCGCGGAACCGGAGCCGGGCCACGCCCTCGGCGGTTTCGATCTCGAGGGTCCCCGTCTTCCCCTGGTGGGCCACCAACTGCAGGAGTTCCGAGAGGTTGAAGGTTTCCAGGTTTCCGCGCAGGCTCATCCGGTTCCCCCTCGGCCCAGGGCCCGCAACAGCGCCCACGCGTGGAGGAGCGCGAGCAACCCGGCCGCCACCCACCAGGCCCGGGGCTCCCTCCACCAGGGCCACAGGGGCACCGGGACCCAGGCCGTCCCCAACGCCCCCAGGGCGCAAGCCCACACCACCCCGGCCCCCGCGACCCCCGCACCCCCGTGGCGGGCACGCCCGG
>CAZUYO010000472.1:0-1933 GCA_964624725.1 uncultured Thermodesulfobacteriota bacterium | reverse complement strand
GCGGAGGCGGAGGATTGCGGTTTCCCATCGTCCTGGCGTTGTGCCTGTTGCCCCTCGCGGCCTGGGCCGGGGTGCGGCCGAGCCAGGTGCTCGTGCTCTACAACGCCGACTGGTCGGCCGACGCGCCGCTCACCGACCCCGGGCCCGACTCCCGGGAGATCGCGGAGTACTACGCGGCGCGGCACACCGACCCGGAAACGGGCGAGCGGCCCTACGTGCTGGGGCTTCGGTGCCGCCACCGCATGAACCACCTGAACGCCCCCCATCTCGTCGAGGAGAGCCGCGACAACGGGGCCGGGGTGGTGCTTCGGGCAGCAGGGGGGCGGGACCAGCCGGCCGGTGAGTTGCGCGACAGCCGGCTCGTGGAACTCGTGCTCCCCAAGAACGAGGCCGGGTGGCGGTTCGACACCCTGCGGGTGGAACTCCGGCCCCCGGGGCGCGAACCCGTGGTCGTGGTGGAGCGGGGGCAGAGCCGGTTCGGCGACCGGGTGGCCGTCCAGCCCGAGGGCAAATGGAACGTGCGGCTCGACGGCCGGTCGTTCGTGACCGGGTCCTTCGAGGCCAAGGCCGAGATCGAGGACGGGGCGGGGGAACGCCACACCTGGTCGGCCCGGTACGCCGACATCCTCGACGTCTCCTGCAGCCGCACCGGGCCCGACGGGGTGCGGGACGACCGGAATTTCGAGGAGGACGTGGCCGAGCCGGTGCGCCGGTTCCTGGAGGACCCGGCAAACGCCCGGCCCGACGGGACCCTGCTCAAGGACCACGTGCTGTTCCTCGTGGTGTGCTACGGGCTTCCCAAGACGGCCGCGGCCACCTACGGCATCGCCCGGGGCGTCACGGCGGCCAGGAGCGACCACGGCGCGGCCGTCTCGCTGGAGCAGCGGCTGCAACTTCTTTATTACGACGTGGAGGGCGCCCTGGGGTTCGTGCCCCGGCCCCACCGGTTCGCCGACCGAAACGCGTTCACGGCGTACCTGTTCCGGGCCCCCCAGGCCTGGCCCCTTTTCGGGGAGCGGGCGAACCCGTTTCTGCACCCGCTCGCGTACAAGAAGGACAAGGGCGATCTCGACCGGCTCCCGGAGCCCCTCCGGTTCACCCCGGAGAACCGGCGCCGGTTTCCGGGCCGGCACCTCTACTTCGCCATGCGGGTGGACGGCACCACGCCCCTCGAGGCCCGGGCCCTGGTGGACCGGGCCGTCTACGCGAGCCGGCACGCCGGGCCGGAGATGGGGGGCGGTGCGCCGGAGACCCCGAAGGGTAAGGAACCCAAGATCGTCCGATGGCTCCGAAGCCGCGGGTTCACGCGCGTGGTCAACCCCAGGGAGTCGAACCGAAGGCTCCGGTTCCTCCTCTTGCCGCCGGGATCGGGTTTCTGGAACGAAACAGACGTGTTCCTTCCGGGCGCCGTGGCGGGCCGGGTCATCTCCAGCAATTCCTGGAAATCGAGGCGGCCGGACAGTTTCGTGGATCATCTGGGCAGGGGGATTACGGTGACCGGCGGGTCTGGATTCGCCGGAAAAGCGCACGCCCCGCACATCCACGACAAGAGCTGGTGGGACGACGAGATCCTCTACCCCCTGCTCCTGGGGGGCTACACGGCGGGCGAGGCGCTTCTGGCGAACCAGATCCATCTGGAGTGGATCACCACGTTCGTGGGCGACCCCCTGTACCGCCTGCCGCCCGCGGCCGAACCGGACCGCACCCCACCGGCCGTCGCAGGGGTGCGCACCTACCGGTACCTGACCGACGAGGGCCGAAAGGCCGTGTGGGTGGCGGTGGACTTGGACCAGACCCGCGGACCGGAGGTCGCCCAGATGCGGATCACGGCGGGCGACCAGGTGGCCCTGTGCCAAACCTTCGAAGCCCGACCCTACGCGAGCCTCGAACGAACCGACGCCGTCGATCGCGGCCCGTGGAAAATCGAACTCCT
>CAZUYO010000471.1:0-1937 GCA_964624725.1 uncultured Thermodesulfobacteriota bacterium | reverse complement strand
GCCCGGGTTTCCCGATGCGGTCCCCTGGACTAGAATGGGGGCCGCGTCGTTTTTCGGGGAGGAGGCCCCATGAAACAAGGTGAAACCGGCGAGGGGAGGGACGTCTCCCACCGGGGCTCGTGGTTTCGGCTGCCGGGGAAGACCCGCTGGCACAGCGAGGCCCACCGGGAGTACGGGGTGCTCTGGTCGCTCTGCGGGGTGCGCACCATCGCCCTCCAGGCCGAGACGAAAGAGGAGCTGGGGCCCGAAGACCAGGCCTGCGTGCGGTGCGCCGGGATGAGGGACTGACCGTGGAAGACCGCCGCATCCCGGTGGAGGAGCTCATCGACTTCCCCACCCGGTTCTCGTTCAAGGCCATCGGCCACCACACCCGGGAGTTCGCGCCGGCCGCGTTCCGGGTCGTGCGGGAGATCCTCGGCGAGGACCGGGGCGTGGAGCTTCGCACCCGCCTGAGCCGCCAGGCGGCCTACATCTCGGCCACGGTGACCGCCCGGGTGGACTCGGCCGAGGAACTCCGGACCGTGTACGCCGCCCTGTGGAAGCTCGAGGGGGTAATCACGGTGTTGTGACGGCTCGGCTGCCGGGCGGCCAGGCGGCTCGTGGCTCGGGCGGTCCGGCGCCGAGCGTGCTCGTGGGGAGAGTTTGCCGATGCGTCTACGCCCGTTGTTCCTGGCCCTGGCCCTCCTGTCGGCCGCCTGCCGGCCGGTCGCGTCGGTTCGCCCAGCGGAACCGGCGGCCGAGGGGCCCCATCTCCGAAACGTCCGGCAGCTCACCTTCGACGGCGACAACGGCGAGGCCTACTTCTCCTGGGACGGCACCCGGCTCATCTGGCAGTCGAACCGGGGGGGGTACGCCTGCGACAAGATCTGGGTGATGAACGCCGACGGCACCGGAAAGCGCAGGGTGAGCCCGGACCACGGGGCCCACACATGCTCCTTTTTCTTCCCGGGCGACCAGAAGATCGTGTACGCCTCCACGGCCCACCTGCCGGGCGACTGCCCGCCCCGCCCGGCCCCGCCCCCGGGCCGGCGCTACGTGTGGCCGCTCTTCCCCTACGACATCTTCGTGGCCGACGCCGACGGCTCGAACCCGGTGCGTATCACCGACAACCCGGCCTACGACGCCGAACCCATCGTGTCGCCCGACGGCCGGCGGATCGTGTTCGGCTCGAAGCGCGACGGCGACTTCGACATCTACGTCATGGACGCCGACGGCTCCAACGTCCGCCGCCTCACCCACACCGTGGGCTACGACGGGGGGCCCTGGTGGTCGCCCGACGGCACGAAGATCGTGTGGCGGGCGTGGCACCCCCAAACCCCGGAGGAGCATGCCCTCTGGAGGGAGTGCATGGAAAACGACTACATCGTGCCCGTGCCCCTCGACCTCTGGGTCATGGACGCCGACGGCTCGAACCAGCGGCGGATCCTCACCAACGGCGCCACCAACTGGGCCCCGTCGTGGCACCCCGACGGCCGGCGGATCGTGTTCTCGAGCAACATGGACGACTGGCGGCCCGACCTCGGCCGGTACGGCCACAACTTCGAGCTCTACCTCGTGAACCTGGACGGCACGGGGCTCGAGCGGATCACCTTCAACGACGTGTTCGACGGGTTCCCCATGTTCCGGCCCGACGGGAAGCAGCTCGTCTGGGCCTCGAACCGGAACCCCGAGAAGCCCCGGGCCACCGACATCTTCGTGGCCGACTGGGTGGAGTGATCCCGGCGTGGGCCGCGACCTCGGCCTGCGGGTCCCGGTGACCGGCCGGGGGCCGCACACAGGAACCCGCCGGCTCCCCCTCCCCCTGCCCCCCTCCCACGGGGGGAGGGGGGACCGTTTCGCAACGACAAGGAACCGGGCGCCGTCTAGCTCCCTCTCCCCCCTGGGGGGGAGAGGGCCGGGGTGAGCAACTGTGTTGCGTGTCAAGCCTCAACCGCGAG
>CAZUYO010000470.1:0-1937 GCA_964624725.1 uncultured Thermodesulfobacteriota bacterium | reverse complement strand
GGCACCCGCACGGCCTCGATCACCGGGGCCTACGTGGCCCTGGCCGACGCGCTCCGGACCCTGGTGGAGCGAAACGTGGTGAGCCGGCCGCCCCTGACCGACGCGGTGGCCGCCGTGAGCGTGGGGCTGGTGGGCGGCCGGGCCCTCCTGGATCTCGATTACCGGGAGGACTCCTCGGCGGACCTCGACATGAACCTGGTCATGACCGGCCGGGGGGAGTTCGTGGAGGTCCAGGCCACCGGGGAGGAGCGGCCGTTCTCCCGGGAGCGGCTGATGGAGCTCCTGGACCTCGGCTGGAAGGGGATCGAGCGGCTCCTGGAGATCCAGCGCGAGGCCCTGGAGGCCGGCCGGTGAGGCTCTTGGTCGCCACGGGGAACGCCGGGAAGCTCCGGGAGTTCCGGCAGATGCTCGAGCCCCTGGGGTTCGAGGTCCTGGGGCTCGGGGACCTGCCCGACCGCCCCGCGCTGCCGGAAGACGGGGACACGTTCCTGGAGAACGCCCGGGCCAAGGCCTGGCCCCTGGCCCGGCGCCTCGGCATCCCCGTGCTCGCCGACGACTCGGGCCTCGCCGTGGACGCCCTGGGCGGGGCCCCCGGCGTGCGCTCGGCCCGGTTCGCCGGCCCCGGGGCCACCGACGCCCAGAACAACGCCAGGCTCCTTGCCGAACTTCGGGACGTGCCCGACCCCGGGCGCACCGCGGCCTTCGTGTGCGCCCTGGTGCTCGCGCTCCCGGACCTGGGGGAGGTGGCGGCCGAGGGCCGGGTGGCCGGCCGGATCCTCCGGGAGCCCCGGGGCACCGGCGGGTTCGGGTACGACCCCCTGTTCCTGGTGGAGGGCCTCGGCCGCACCGCGGCCGAACTCGAGCCCGAGGTCAAGAACCGGGTGAGCCACCGGGGCCGGGCCCTCCGGCTCCTCCTGCCGGTGCTCCGGGCCCTGGGCCGGGGAGAGCTATGACCCGGCGCCGGCCGGCGAGCTTCGCGCTGCTCTTCTACTACGCGGTGTTGCTCGCCTCCACGGCCGCGGCCCACGGCTCGCCCTACCCCCTCTTTTTCTGGGTGCTCCGGGGGACCCCGGCGCGGGTCGCCGTGGTTCTCGACTGCCTGGTGCTCGTGCACATCGTGGTGGGGGTGGCCAAGGCCCAGCGGCTCACCTGGTGGATCCTCCTCGGCTACAACGCCCTGCAGCTTGCGAGCGCGGCCGTGGGGCTCTGGGCCTGGCCCATGGAGGAACTCGCGACCGCGTTCGGCCTCGACGAGGGCGCGGCGGCGCTCCGCTCGGTGCTCCTCGTCTCGGCCCTCGCCATGGCCGTGGCCACGGCCTACGCCTGGCGCCTCCGGGAGGCGTTTTGGGACGAGAACCCGTACCTCTTCTGAACCGAGACGAACGGGGGATCGAGGTCAACGTGCCGACAAGGCGAGCCGCCGGGGTACGGACCCGTTGTGGGAGCGGCGTCCCCGCCGCGATCCGGGCCGAAGGCCCGAAAACGACGGGGCCCCGCTTCCGGGAGATGGCCTTCCGGATTTCCAGCCCTTTCCGCTCCTGGGAGTGAGCCATGGGCCTCCGCACCGCCGCCTTCGTGCTTCTGGGGCTTCTTCTGCTGGCCGGCCAGGCCTTCGCCGCGACGGTGCAACTGGAGGCCCACGGCGGGGCGCTCGTGGCCGAGGTCACCCTGAACGGCCGGTTCACCGGCCGGTTCCTCGTGGACACCGGCGCCACCTACTGCGTCGTCACCGCCGAGGTGGCCCGCAAGGCCAAGATCCGGGGCCGCATCGGGGGCGACAAGGTCCGGCTCGCCACGGCCAACGGCGTGATCGAGGCCCGCCTCGGGGAGGCCCGCAAGGTGGAGGTGGGCGAGGCCGCGGCCCGGGACGTGCCCGTGGCCGTGGTCCGGGACGACCCGGTCCCCGGCCTCGACGGCATCCTGGGCCTCAGCTTCCT
>CAZUYO010000469.1:0-1953 GCA_964624725.1 uncultured Thermodesulfobacteriota bacterium | reverse complement strand
ATGGCGTCCGGGTTGCTCATGGAGTCGAGGTTCACGGCCTTCTCCAGCGGAAACCCCATGAGCACCTTCTTCACCGGCACCTCGAGCTTCTTCCCGTTCAGGGTCCGCGGCACCTCGGCGATCGCGAGGATCCGGTCGGGCAGGTGCCGGGGGGAGAGGGTCGTGCGGATCGTCTCGCGGATCTTCTCCTCCAGGGCCGCGTCCAGCGGGCGGCCCCCCTCGGGCACCACGAAGAGCAGCATGAGGTAGCCCCCGTCGGGGGTGTCGATCCCGACGATCAGGCTGTCGGCCACCTCCGGCAGGGACTCGACCGCGGCGTAGAACTCGCTCGTCCCCATCCGCACGCCCATGCGCTTCAGCGTCGAGTCCGACCGGCCCACGATCACGGCGCTCCCCCGGGGGGTGATCCGCACCCAGTCCCCGTGGCGCCACACCCCGGGGTAGGTCTCGAAGTAGCTCTCCCGGTAGCGCGCCCCCTCCGGGTCGTTCCAAAGGTGGATCGGCATGGAGGGCATCGGCTCGGTGATCACGAGTTCCCCCACCTCGTCCACCACCGGATGTCCCGCCTCGTCGTAGGCCTCGGCCTTGACCCCGAGGCACCGGCACTGGAGTTCCCCCGCGCGCACCGGAAGAAGGGGGCAGCACCCCAGGAAGGCCGTGGCCACGTCGGTGCCGCCGCTCACCGACCCCAGGAGCACGTCGGGCTTCACCCGTTCGTAGACCCACCGGAACCCGTCGGCCGGAAGCGGCGACCCCGTCGACCCGACGGCCCGGAGCGCCCCGAGGTCGTGGGCGTCCCCCGGGGCGAGGCCCGCGCGCAGGCAGGCCGTCAGGTACGCCGCCCCGGCCCCGAAAAAGGTGGTTTCCGTGCGCTCCGCGAGGTCCCAGAGGGTGTCGAGGGAGGGGTGGCCGGGGTTCCCGTCGAACAGGACGGCCGAGGCCCCCAGGAGGAGCCCGCCCTGGAGGATGTTCCACATGATCCACCCGGTGGTGCTAAACCAGAAGAACCGGTCCCCCGGGCGAAGATCCAGGTGGAGCCCCAGGAACTTCAGGAACTCCAGGAGGATCCCGCCGTGGCTGTGGACGAGGGCCTTGGGAAGCCCCGTGGTCCCCGAGGAGTAGACGACCCAGAGGGGGTGCTCGAACGGCACCGGCTCGAAGGCGAGATCCCCCCCGGTGCGAACGACCTCGTCCCACGGCACGAACCCCTCCCCCGGCGCCCCCGCCCCGAGGTAGGGCACGAGCACCGCCGCCTCCAGGGTGGGGAGGGCCCGCCGGATCTCGCGCACCTCCCCCAGCCGCACGAAGTCCCGGCCCCCGTAGCGGTACCCGTCCACGGCCAGGAGCACCTTGGGCTCGATCTGCCGGAACCGGTCGATCACGCTGCGGGTGCCGAAATCGGGCGAGCAACTCGACCACACCGCCCCGAGGCTCGCCGTGGCGAGAAAGGCCACAACGGTCTCGGGGATGTTCGGCAGATACGACACCACCCGGTCGCCGGGCCCCACCCCCACGCCGCGAAGCCAGTTCGCCACGGCGGCGACCCGCTCGCGCAACGCACCCCAGGTGATCCGGGTCAGGGGGGAGAGTTCCGACTCGAAGAGAAGCGCCACCCCGTCGGCGGGCCGGTCCCGGAACACGTGCTCGGCGTAGTTGAGTTCGGCGCCCTCGAACCACCGGGCCCCGGGCATCTCCCGGCCCGACAGGACCCGCCGGTAGGGCTTCGACGCCCGCACGTCGTAGAACCGCCACACGCACTCCCAGAACTCCTCCAGGCGGGAGACCGACCAGCGCCACAGGGCGTCGTAGTCCCCGAAGGCGAGCCCCCGTTCCCTCTGCAGCCACTCCAGGAACCGCGTGAGGTTCGCCTGCCGGCGCACCACGTCGCTCGGCTCCCAGAGCACCTCTCCCCCGGCCACGGCATCCCGCGCCATCTCCCACCTCCCGTTTACC
>CAZUYO010000468.1:0-1958 GCA_964624725.1 uncultured Thermodesulfobacteriota bacterium | reverse complement strand
CTTTACCTCGCCCGCTGGCAGGCCCCCCGGGGCGGGGAGGTGGTGGCCGTGCCGGTGCTCCACGGCCGGGTGGAGTTCGCCGGGGCCGTGGCCCGGGCGTTCGAGGCGGTGCGGCCCACGGCCGTGGCCGTGGAGCTTCCGCCCACCCTGCGGGAGGCCGTGCTCCGGGCCCTGGCCCGGCTGCCCCGGGTCTCGGTGGTCACCTACGAGACCGCCGAGGACGAGGCCGTCTACTGGCTCGTGGAGCCGGCCGACCCCTTCGTGGAGGCCCTTCGGCTCGGGGCCGGGGCGGGCCTTCCGCTCCACTTCGTGGACGCCGACATCGACCAGCCCCCCGAGCACGACGAGCCGTTCCCCGACCCCTACGCCGTGACCCGGCTCGGCCACCGGGCCTATGTGGAGGCGTGCCTCCGGGAGCGGTCCTACCCGGCCACCCAGGCCGACCTGCGGCGGGAGCGGGCTATGGCGGCCGGGCTCGCGGCGGCCGCCGGCCCGGGGGAGCGGGTTCTGTTCGTGTGCGGCCTGGCCCATCTGGAGCGGGTGGGCCGGATGCTCCCGGGCCCCCACGCCCAGCCCCTGGCCCGGCTGCGTCGCGAGGGGGTAAGGCTCTTTCACCTGTCGGCCGAGAGCCTCCCCGAGGTGGCGACCGAGATCCCCTTCGTGCAGGCCGTGTACGAGCTTCGGCGGCAGGGGGCCGTGGCCGAGCCCGACCTCGAGGGCTCCACCGTGCGAAAGCGGGTGGGGGCCCTGGAGATCCTGACCGGCCGGGCCCGGTGGGACGAGAAGCGGGCGCTCGACGACGCCGTGGCCTGGGCCGCGGCCCGAAACGGCCCGCCCGGCCGGCCCCTTGACCGCCAGCGGTGTCTCTACCACCTGGTGCGGCTCGCGGGCCGCCACTACCGGCAGGAGACCGGGGAGACGCTGGAGCCCTGGCAGGTCCGCACCCTGTTTCGCTACCTGCGCAACTGGGCCCTCCTGGAGGGCCGGCTCCTCCCCGACCTCTACCAGCTCGTGGAGGGGGCCCGGTCGGTGGCCGACGACAACTTCGCCTTCGCGGTGCTTCGGCTCGCGGGCCACACCCCGTGGCAGAAGGGGGCCGAGGACCTGGCCGCGGTGGAGCTTTCGGCCGACGAACTGCGGATGGGCTCCCGGCGGATCCGGATCCGCCGCCGGCTCGGCCGCACCAAGCGCCGGGTGCTCCGGGTGCCCCGGCGGCGCAAGGGCGAGAAGCATCCGGGCGAGTGGCTCGAGGGGTTCGACCCCCAGGGCATCTGCTCCTATCCCCCCGAGGACGAGGTGATCGAGGCCTTCGGCCGGTGGCTCCAGCAGAAGGCCGGGCGGGTGCTCTCCGAGGAGTCGGCCCGGTCCGAGCCGTTCCGGGGGTCGCTGCTCGATGGCATCGACCTGCGCGAGACGATCCGCCACCTGCCCGAGGGCGAGATCTACGTCCGGGAGTTCCGGAAGGTGCCGGGCGGGGTGGGGAGCGTGGTCGTCATCTTCGACGAGGACCCCGACCTGGAGCGCCACCCCTTCACCATGACCTGGCTCGGGGAGCACGACCAGGAGTCGGACATGGCGTTCTACGCCACGGCGCCCCTCGAGAACGTGGTGGGCCCGGGGATCTGCCGGTGCGAGTACGGGGGGTTCCTGCTCTCGTACCCCCCGCTTCGCATGGCCGACGTCTGGACCGACCCCGACTACGCCTGGACCCGCACCCCGGCCGAGCGGCTCCTCGCGGCCGGCATCGACTACTCCGAGGACCGGTTCGTGGTGTACTGCGCCCCCCGGCCGCCCCGGGGGTTCCTCAAACAGTACGCCTCGTGGATGGACCGGAAGATCGTCTACATCCCCCTGGGCACCCTGAGCCCCCAGCGCCTCAAGCGGCTGCGGGTGGTCCACGTGCTCTGGGGCAAGGACAAGCGCGACATCGCCCCCGACTACATCTGGTGAGGGCGCTT
>CAZUYO010000467.1:0-1969 GCA_964624725.1 uncultured Thermodesulfobacteriota bacterium | reverse complement strand
CGAAAGAGCCCGGAGTGGATCAGGCCGTGCCGGTCGAGGCGCCGGGCCGGACCTCGGGCGTCGCGGCCTGGGCGGCCTCTTCCTCGACGGCGCGCTCGATCTGGTAGCGCTTGCCCTCCCGCAGGGTCAGGGCGAGGCCGACCCCGGCGATCAACAGGGTTCCGGCCACCAGAAACGAGAGGTTGTAGCTGCCGGTCGAGGCCTTGAGCATCTGGCTCACCCGGCCCATCACGAACCCGCCCACGCCCCAGGCCGTGAACAGGATGCCGTAGTTGGTGCCGAAGTGCTTGAGCCCCCAGAAGTCCTTCGCAAAGGACGGGAACAGCGAGAGGTTCGTCCCGTAGTTGAACCCGATGAAGGTCGCCAGCGCTACCAGGAGCGCCGCGCTTTGGGTCGCGCCGCCCACCACGGGAACGGCCGCGAACATGAGGGCCGCCTGGAACAGGAACATGCCGATCAGGGTCTTGGTGCGGCCGATCCAGTCCGAGAGCACCCCGGCCACGATCCGGCCGGCCGCGTTCCCCACGGCCAGGAGCGCCACGGCCACGAACGCGAGCTCCCCCAGGCTCGCCTTGGCCATGCCGGCCACGCTGCCGATCACCATGAGCCCGGCGCCCGAGCCGATGAGATAGAGGGTCCACAGGATGTAGAACGTGGGCGTGCGAAGCATCTCGCCGGGTCGAAAATCGCCGCGGGAACGCACCGACGGGGCCTGCTTTCGCTTCTCGTCGGTGCGGCGGGCGGCCTCGCCGAAGAGGTACCCGGCCGGCGGGTTCACCAGGAGGAGCGACAGGGCGCTCACGACCACGGCGAAGGCCACGCCGAAGAAGAGCATCGCCTTCTGGAGCCCCCAGGCCCCCAGGAGAACCTGGGCCAGGGGCGCGATGTACACCGAGGCCAGCCCGAACCCGCTCACCACGATCCCGGCCACGAGCCCGGTGCGGGACGGGGGGAACCATTTGAGGGCCGGGGGCGTCGCCGCGGAGTACCCGAAACCGATCCCGACGCCGGCCAGCACGCCGAACCCCAGGATCCAGGCCCAGTAGTTGGCGGTCTGGGAGATCCAGACGAACCCGGCCCCCACCATGAGCCCGCCAAGCAACGCCGTGAGCCGGGGCCCGAACCGGTCCTGCACCCGGCCGGCCACGATCATGGCGAACGCGAACACCAGACAACACACGGCGTACGGGTCGTTGATCGAGGCCAAGTCCCACCGGAACGGCCCACCCGACTCCACCGAGGCGCGGATCGCCCCCTTGAAGATGCTCCAGGTGTAGAGGATGCCCAGGGCCAGGTTGATCCCCGTCCCGGCGGCCACCACGGCCCACCCGCGGTTCTTCGTCGTCGCTGCCATCGTCCTTCCTCCCTTCGGTTTGGGTTCCTTCGGTTCCACCGGAACCGGCCCCCTGCGGCCGTCCAGATCCTCCACCAACTCGTCCACGGCGGCCGACAGCCTCACGGCCTCGTCGTGGATGATCCGGACGAACTCCTCGCGCCGGACCGGATCGTCGGGATACCGGAGCAGGATCTCGGAGAACGCCCGGATGCTCGTGAGCGGGGTCCGGAGCCGGTGCTCCACCGCGGCCACCTCGGCGCCCATGGTCCGCTCCTCCTCGGCCCGCCGCTCGGCCTCCTGCCGGGCGCGGAGCACCTCGTACCGGGGACACCCCTCGTACCGGTTGAGGCAGTGGCGGGCGATCATCCCGGCCTCGTGGGGCGAGATCGGCCAGGAGCCCACCTCGCACGGACCGCGCCTCGACCGGCTGTAAAAGGGGCAGACGTCCACCATGGCTCCGGCACCTCCCTGGTCCGGAAGGGGTTGCCCCGGGATCTGCAAGGGGAGGGCCAAAAGGGGAAACGCACCGCCGCGTTGCGGATAACCTATTGATCTAACGGAATTTTTTTCACACCCGCCGGGACACGGAAGCGACCACAAACCGGTTTTGGTTTGCACGGGCGCGAAAAGGGG
>CAZUYO010000466.1:0-1986 GCA_964624725.1 uncultured Thermodesulfobacteriota bacterium | reverse complement strand
CCTTCCGGATCGCCGTGGCGGCCCTCGTGGCCGTGGCCCTCACGGGCTGGTCGGCCGGCGCCCTCGCCGACCAGGGGATCCGGGGGCGGGTGAGCCACGAGGGGACCCTCGTGGAGGGGCTAGTCGTCCGGGCCTACCCCTACGCGCCGGGCACCTTCGGCCCGCTCACCGGCGAGGCGCCCGCGGCCGAGGCCCGCACGGCCACCGACGGCACCTACCGGATCGAGCTTCCCCCCGGCCGCTACGTGGTGGAGGGGCTCGCAAAGGCCGAGGGAAACGCCGGGCCCCGGCCCGAACCCGGGGATCTCTGGTGCCTCTACGCCGGGTCCCCCGTGGTGGTCACCGAAGGGGCCCGGACCGCCGTGGGGCTCAACCTCGTGCGGGTGCCCCGGGAGGAACGGCAACCCTCGGAGCGGAGCCGCATCGAGGGGGTCATCACGTTCCAGGGCGAGCCGGTGGAGAAATGCTACCTCTCGATCTACGCGGACCCCGCCACCGCCTTCCGGGGCCCGGCCCGGCAGACGGTGCCCGTGCGCACGGGCGCGTTCCGGGTGGCCGTTCCCCCCGGCACGTACTACCTCGTGGCCCGCAAGCGGGCCCGGGGCGGGTCGTTCGGCCCCATCGAGATCGGCGACCGGTTCAACTTCTACGCGGGGAACCCCCTGACCGTGGGCCCCAACGAAACCGTCCGGATCGAGATCCCCCTCGTGGAACGCCTGAGCCAACTCGAGGAGGACCCCCATGCCTACCAGGGCGTGCCGGTGATCGTGACGGGTCCCGACGGAAACCCCGCCGAGGGGTACTACGTGCTCGCCTACACCGCCCCGAACCGGGCCGGTCCGCCGCTCGCGGTGAGCGCCCCCACCGACGCCGAGGGCAAGGCCCATGTGCCGATCCCCCCGGGCACGGCGGCCTACCTGCGGGCCCGCAAGAGCCTGGGCGGCCCCCTGGCCGAGGGGGAGGCGTTCGGCGACGCCGAGGTGTCGGGCAACGCCCCGGCGCCGGTGACAATCCGGATCGGAGGGGCGCGGTGACCCGGTGGGCCGCCGGGCTGCTCCTTGCGGCCCTCCTGCTCGGGGCCTGCGCGGCCCCCACGGCGTCGGTGCGGGGCCGGGTGATGCGCGACGGCGCCCCCCTGGCGGGTGCCGCGGTGCGCCTGGAACCCCGGACCGGCGGGCTCGCCTTCGAGGTCCGTACCGGCCCCGACGGCCGGTTTGCCCTGGACCGGCTGCCGCCGGGGGCCTACCGGGTGGAGGCCCGGGGCCCGGGCGCGCTCGCCGCGCTGCCCGGCCAGAACCCCTTCTACGTCCCGGCGGGGGAGCCGGTCTGGATCGGGCTCCAGGCCGTGCCGGCGGAGTCCCCCTCGTTCGCCCCGCTTCGGGAGGCCGAACCCGGGTTCGGCGCGATTGCGGGCCACGTCCGGTTCCGGGGTCAACCGGTGGAGGGCGCCGTCGTCACACTGTACGCCGACCCGGACCACGGGCTCCGGGGCCCGGGGGTGATGGAGTCGTTTCCCACCGGACCCGACGGCGCCTACGTGATCGAGGGGGTCTGGGCCGGCGAGTACTGGGTGGTGGCCCGGAAGCGTCAGGGCCCCGGCATGGGGCCGGTGCGGGAGGGCGACCTCTACGGCATCGCCCCGGCGAACCCCGTGGCCGTAAAGGACGGCCAGGAGACCCGCCTCGACCTGCACCTGGTGGAGAAGGAGCGCGACGCCCCGCCCGACGCCGGGATCCTCCGGCTCACCGGCACCGGGGTGCGGGGCCGGGTGGTGGACCCGGAGGGCCGGCCCGTGGCCGGGGTGTACGTGTTCGCCTACCGCAACCGGATCATCGGCCACGGCATGCCCGACTTCCGCACGCTTCCCACCGGCCCCGACGGCCGGTTCGAGCTGCCCCTGGGGGACGGGGGCCTCTTCTACCTGGGCGCGCGGGAGAACGCCGGCGGCTCGCCGGTGCCGGGCGAGTGGTTCGGGTTCTACGAGGG
>CAZUYO010000465.1:0-1990 GCA_964624725.1 uncultured Thermodesulfobacteriota bacterium | reverse complement strand
GGCGCCACGTTCTCCTTTGGGGTTCGTGGCGTGCTTGGCGGGCGTGGCGTGAGCCATGAGGTTCCGACGCCGGGACCTGGCGACGGCGTGGGAGATTCTCACGCCACGCTCGCAACGCCCGCCACGGTTTTTGGGGTTTCGTGGCGAGCTTGGCGATCGTGGCGAGAGCCATGAAGTTCCGGCGCCGGGCCCTGGCGGCGGCATCAGGGTTTCTCGCGCAACGGTCGCAACGGGCGCCACGTTCTCCTTTGGGGTTCGTGGCGTGCTTGGCGGGCGTGGCGTGAGCCCGGTGTTCGTCGTTCGCCCGCCGCCGCGCTTGCGGCGTCCCCCGGAGATGTGGTAGCAGAACCCCGCCCCGGACCCCGGGGTTTTCGTTTGGGATCCGACGAGGGAGTGAGAACCGATGGCCGAGGTGTTGGGTTTCCGGGGGGTCCGGTACAGCCCGACGGTGGTGGACGATTTCGACCGGGTGATCTGCCCGCCGTACGACGTGATCTCCCCGGAGCTCCAGGACGAGCTCTACCGCCGCAGCCCCTACAACGTGGTGCGGCTGGAGTTCGGCAAGGAGCTTCCCGGGGACGACGACGAGGAGAACCGGTACACCCGGGCGGCGCGCACCCTGGCCGAGTGGCTCCGCAAAAAGGTCCTGATCCAGGACCGGGAGCCCTGCGTCTACTACACCGAGGAGGACTACCGCGGGGAGTTCGGCGAGCCCCTGACCCGCCGCGGCTTCTACGCCAAGGTGCGGCTCGAGGATCCCGACTCGGGCCTCTACTTCCCCCACGAGCGCACCCTGGCCGGCCCCAAGGCCGACCGGCTCCGGCTCATGCAGGCCGTCCGGGCCAACCTGAGCCCGATCTTCAGCCTGTACGACGACCCCCAGACCGTGGTGCTCCGGGACCTGGAGGCGATGGCCACGGGCACGCCGCCCCTCATCCGGGTGCGCTCCGACGAGGGCGTCAACATCCGGCTCTGGAAGGTGGCCGACCCGCGGCTCGTGGGGGAGGTGACCCGGCGCATGGCCGACAAGGTGTTCGTGATCGCCGACGGGCACCACCGCTACGAGACGGCGCTCGCGTACCGCGACCAGATGCGCCGGGAGAACCCGGGATACACGGGCACCGAGCCCTGGAACTACGTGATGATGTACCTCTCCAACCTGAGCGCCCCGGGGCTCGCCGTGTTCCCGACCCACCGGGTGGTGTTCGGGGTGCCGGCGGACCAGCTCTCGGGGCTCGACGAGGCGTTGGGGGAGTCCTTCGAGGTGGAGCCCGTGCCGGATGCCGAGACGCTGTCGGCCCGGATGCGGGATCTCCGGGGCAAGGCCCACGCCTTCGGCCTGGTGCGAAAGGGGGAGCCCCGGTTCTGCCTCCTGACCCTGCGGGACGAGGGGGTGATGCACCGGCTGCTGCGGGGCAAGATGCCCAAGGTGGTCCGCACCCTCGACGTCACCATCCTCCACACGTTGATCCTGGAACGGATGCTCGGGATCGACCGCAAGGCCCAGGAGGAGCAGCGGAACCTGCGCTACGTGAAGGGCACGGCGGAGTTGGTGCGCCAGGTGGAGGAGGACCCCGAGGTCCAGTTCGGGGTCCTCATGAACCCCACCCGGCTCGAGGAGGTGAAGGAGGCGGCCCTGGCCGGGGAGCGGATGCCCCAGAAGAGCACCTATTTCTTCCCCAAGCAGGTGACCGGCCTCGTGATGCACCTCCTGTTCGACCCCCAGGGCGAGGCCCCGGCGGGGTAGGAGCGGCCGTGGCGGCCGACCGCTGGGCCGGGCCGGACGAAACCCTCGACGGCGCCCTGGGCGGGGCGGTTCGCCTGGTCCAGCCCCGCAAGGGGTACCGGTTCAGCGTGGACGCGGTGCTCCTGGCCCGGTTCGCGGCCGAGACCCCGGCCGACCGGGCCCTGGACCTCGGATGCGGGTGCGGGGTGGTGGGCCTGTGCCTCCTGGCCCTCGGGGGGGCGGCATGGAGCATCGTGGCGGGGT
>CAZUYO010000464.1:519-2008 GCA_964624725.1 uncultured Thermodesulfobacteriota bacterium | reverse complement strand
TCACAACAACGCCCCCCCGGCCCTCTCCCTCCGAGGGGGGAGAGGGAGACAGACGAGCCGGGCCGCGGGCTTCCGCCCCGCAAGAGGCGGCGTTCGGAGGCGCTCCCGCCCCGAGACGGAGGACTGCCCTCTCCGCCGCCGGCCACCCGGGGAAGGAAAGGTGGCGGCCGTTGCGGCGTGGCGTGAGGCGCTGCCCCCTACTCCGCCTCGACCAGGGTGGCCATGCCCATGCCGCCGCCCACGCACAGGGTCGCGAGCCCCAGCTCGACGCCCCGGCGGCGCATCTCGTGGAGGAGGCTCACGACGAGCCGCAGGCCCGTGGCCCCGACGGGGTGGCCCAGGCCGATGCCGCTTCCGTTCACGTTGACCCGGTCGCGGTCGAGGCCCAGGTCGCGCTCGCAGGCCAGGTACTGGGCCGCGAAGGCCTCGTTGAGCTCCACGAGGCCGATGTCGCCGAGGGCGACCCCGGTGCGCTCCAGGAGCTTCCGGGTGGCGGGCACGGGGCCGTACCCCATGATCTCGGGCGGCACCCCGGCGCTCGTCTGGGCCACGATGCGGCCCAGGGGCGCAAGGCCCACCTCCCGGGCCCGGGCCCGGCTCATCACCACGGCCGCGGCCGCCCCGTCGTTGAGGCCCGAGCTGTTCCCGGCCGTGACCGTTCCGTCCTTCTTGAACACGGGCGGGAGCTTCGCCAGGTCCTCGGGCGTGAGCCCGAACCGGGGGTGCTCGTCGGTGTCCACCACGGTGTCGCCCTTCCGGCCCGGGATCGTGACGGGCACGATCTCGTCGGCGAACCGGCCCTCCCGGATCGCGGCCTCGGCGTTCCGGTGGCTCCGCAGGGCCACCTCGTCCTGGTCGGCCCGGGAGATGCCGTGGCGCTCGGCCAGGTTCTCGGCCGTGAGCCCCATGATCATCTCGTTGCCGAGGATCCGGCTCCCGGAGTTCAGAAGCTCCCAGAGGCTGTCGGTCATCTCCCCGTGGGTGAGCCGCTGGCCCCAGCGGGCCGTCTTGAGCACATAGGGCGCGTTCGACATGCTTTCGACGCCCACCACCAGCACGGCCTCGGCCTCGCCCGCGGCCACCAGGAGCCGGGCCGAGGCCAGGGCCTGCATGGACGAGGAGCACTGCTTTTGCACGGTGAACGCCGGCACCTCCACGGGGATCCCGGCGGCGAGCGCGGCCGTGCGGGCCGTGTTGGCCTCGTCGGGGCACTGGATGCACTCGCCGGCGATCACCTCGTCGAGGTCGGCCCCGGCGATGCCGGCCCGCCGGAGGGCCTCGTCCATCACGAGGGCGGCCAGCCGGTGGGCCCGCAGGTCCTTGAGGGCGCCCCCGAACTTCCCGATGGGGGTGCGCACGGCGCTCACGATCACGGCGTCGCGGTCGGTCTTGGGAACGGGCATGGCATGACTCCTTGGATCGTTGGGCGGGAACGTTAGGACGCTGGGACGTCAGGACGTTAGGACGCTGGGACGCTAGGACGCTGGGA
>CAZUYO010000464.1:216-509 GCA_964624725.1 uncultured Thermodesulfobacteriota bacterium | reverse complement strand
CACACGACCGCCCAGCCGCCCAGCCGCCTAGCCGCCTAGCCGCCTAGCCGCCCAGCCGCCTCGCCGCCAACCGGCCCAGGCGCTGGCGGATCGTTCGGGCCCGGGCGGGCTTGGGCACCCAGGCGTCGGCCCCGAGGCGCTTCCAGAACGCCGCGTCCGCGGCCGGGCCGGCCGTGTACACGAGCACCGGCGCCCGCCCCTCCGCGGCCAGGAGCCGCCCCACGAACGCGGGGCCCCCCGCCCCCTGGGGCTCCACCACGCAGCCGGCCCACGGCCCGGCCCACCGCCAGAGC
>CAZUYO010000464.1:0-206 GCA_964624725.1 uncultured Thermodesulfobacteriota bacterium | reverse complement strand
ACGTTAGGACGCTGGGACGCTGGGACGCTGGGACGCGAGGACGTTAGGACGTTAGGACGCTGGGACGCTGGGACGTTAGGACGTTAGGACGCAAAACCTAGCATTCCCGAATCGTTAGAGCCGCCCGGCCGTCTAGCCGCCTCACCGCCCCGCCGCCAAGCGGCCCAGGCGCTGGCGGATCGTTCGGGCCCGGGCGGGCTTGGACA
>CAZUYO010000463.1:0-2008 GCA_964624725.1 uncultured Thermodesulfobacteriota bacterium | reverse complement strand
TCGTCGTGGAGTTTGACGGAGAGGACCCGGCTCACGCCGGGTTCGGACATGGTGACGCCGTAGAGGTGGTCGGCCGCCTCCATGGTGGAGCGGTTGTGGGTGATGACGACGAACTGGGAGCGGGTTTTGAGCTCGGCCAGGAGCTCCGTGAACCGACCGATGTTCGCCTCGTCGAGCGGGGCGTCCACCTCGTCGAGGATGCAAAAGGGGCTCGGCTTCACCTGGAAGATGGCGAAGATGAGCGCCACGGCCGTAAGCGCCTTCTCGCCGCCCGACAGGAGGCTGATGTTCTGGGGGCGCTTCCCGGGGGGCCGCGCGACGATGTCGATCCCCGTGGTGAGGAGATCCTCGGGCTCGGTGAGGACGAGTTCGGCCTCCCCGCCCCGGAAGAGCTTGGGGTAGAGCGCCCGGAAGGCCTCGCGGACCTTCTCGAAGGTCTCCCCGAACCGCTTTCGGCTCTCCCGGTCGATCTTCCGGATCGCCTCCTGGAGCGACCGGAGGCTCCCCTCCAGGTCCTCGCGCTGGCGCTCCAGGAACTCGAACCGTTCCTTGCGCTCCTCGTACTGCTCGATGGCGAGCAGGTTCACCTCGCCGAACCCCGCGAGCTTGCGGTCGAGGTCCTCCAGGAGCGCCCGGGTGGCCTCCGGGTCGAACCCCTCGGGCACGCCCTCCCGGGCGGCCTCGTCGATGGATTCGCCGGTCTTCTCCCGGAACCGCTCGGCCAGGGTCCGGGCCTCCACCTCCCGCTCCCGAAGCTCCAGGGCGGCGGCGTTGTGGGCCTCCTGCACTTCCCCGAGCCGGGCCCGGGCCGCCGCGCCGGCCTTTTCGAGTTCCCCCACCCGGGCGCGGGCGGTGTCGAGGGCCTCGGCCGCCTCCCGCGCCGAGCCCTCGGCGGTCTCCAACTCCCGCCGGGCCACGTCGAGAAACGCGAGCACCTGGCGGAGCTCCTCGGACCGCTGGGCCCGCTCGGCCCGGGCCCGCTCGGCCTCGGCCGCGAGCTTCTCCCGGCGGCGGTCCACGTTCTCGAGGCTCGTCACGAGGGTCCGGATGCGCTCCTGAAGCCCCCGGTGCCGCTGCCGGTCCGCGGCGTCCCGCACCCGCTGCTGGGTCACCCGGGCCCCGAGCACCCGGGCCCGTTCCCGGAGGGCCTCCACCTCGGCCTCCAGCGCCTCCGCCTGCTCCTCGGCCCGCCGGTGGTGTTCCGCCGCCTCGAGCCGCTCGGCCTCGAGGCGCAGCCGCTCCTCCCGAAACCGCTCCTGGGCCTCGAGGAGCTCCTCGCGCTCGAAGGCGATCCCCTCGCAGCGCTCCACCAGCCGCTCACGCCGTTCGGCGAGCCGCTCCAGGTCCCGCGCCAGGTGCACCACCTGGAGCTCCTGGCGGTGGGCCTCCTCCCGGGCGGCCTCCCCCTCGGCCTCGAGACACGCGGCCTCGGCATCGAGGGTTTCCACCTCCTGCTCGGCCGCCTCCAGGTCCCGCCGGAGCGCCTCGACCGTGCGGCGAAGCTCCCGGATCTCCCGGTTTTTCCGGAGGAGCCCGGCCTGTTCCCCGGCCTTAGCGCCCCCCGAGATCACCCCCTCGGGGCTCACGGTGTCGCCGTCGAGGGTCACCAGGGTGGCCCGCATGCCGTTTTGCCGCCACAGCCCCACGGCGTGCTCCAGGCTCTCCACCACGAACACGTCGCCCAGGAGCCCCCGGGCGAACGCCTCGTACCCCTCGGCCACCTCTACGAGGTCCAAGAGCCGTCCCCGGGCTCCCGGCGCCCCGGCCGGGGGAAACACGGGTTCCAGGCCCGGCCGGAGCTCCACCGGCGCGAAGCTCGACCGGCCGGCCCGCCGCTCCTTGAGGTGGGTCACGGCCTCCAGCCCCCGGTCGGGGTCCTCCACGATCACGTACTGGAGCCGCTCCCCCAGGGCCGCCTCGAGGGCGGCCTCGTACTCCGGCGGCGCCGCCAGGATGTCGGCCACCACGCCGCGCACCCCGTTACGGCCCGTGGCCCGGGCCTGGGCCA
>CAZUYO010000462.1:0-2020 GCA_964624725.1 uncultured Thermodesulfobacteriota bacterium | reverse complement strand
CTTCCAAGGATAGCACGGGGCGCTTCCGTGTGCTGCGGGGCCCGGTTCCCCGGTTGACGCCGGGATAAGCGGGGGTAGCCTTGCGGTCTCGGCGCGGGCCGGTGCGGGCACCGCGGAGGGCTCGGAGATCCCCGAGGCCCTTGAACCCCGACGAACGCATCACGTGTCGCCGCCGGGCCGTCCGGCGGACCAGCCGAAGGAGGGTGTCATGAGGGAGATCGGAACGGGAAGACGGGTGTTCCTGGCGATCGTGTTCGCCGCGCTCGCCGTCTGGACCGTGGCCTCGGCCCGGCAGGCGGCCGGGCCGTACCCGGAGGGCGAGATCCTGGTCACGGCCGGGTGGCTCAAGGCCCACCGGGCCGACCCGGGGCTCGTGGTGGTGGACACCCGGTCCGACAAGGATTTCGACGGCCGGGTGATCCCGGGAGCCGTGAGGCTGCCCTGGTCGCTCTTCCGGGAACGCGATCCGGTCCGGGACATGGGCGGGCTCTTCGTGGGGCCGGCGCGGGCCCAGAAGATCCTGGGGGAGCACGGCATCGGCCGCACCGACACCGTGGTGCTCTACGACTCCGTAAAGAAGGACGGCGGCGCCGTGGCGTCCTACGTGTTCTGGGTGCTCGACCTCCTCGGCCACCCCAAGGTGAAGCTCCTCGAACGGGGCATCGACGGGTGGGCCGAGGCCGGCGGGGAGGTGGCCTCGGAGCCCGCGGTCCTCGAACCCGTGACCTACCAGGCCCCGGCCGCCGAGGTGCGCCTGCGACGGTGGGCCGACGGCGAGTTCATCCGCTCCCGCCTGGGGGACCCCGTGTACCAGATCCTGGACGTCCGAAGCGCCGCGGAGTACCGGGGTGAAAAGGCGAACACCACCCTCTCCAAGCGAGAGGAAAAGCCGGGCCACGTGCCCGGGGCCTACAACGTGGACTACCGGCTCAACTGGACCGACCCCGACACGAAGGCCATGAAGCCCTACGAGGAGCTCCTGGAACTCTACCGGGGGCTCGATCCGGACCGGCCCGTGATCGTGTACTGCCACTCGGGCCGTCGGGCCTCGTTCGGGTACTTCGTGCTGCGGCTCCTGGGGTTCCGGGACGTGATCCTCTACGAGGCGAGCTGGATGGAGTGGGGCCATCCGGACCTCTTCTATCCGGTGGAGACCGCGCCCCGGGAGCTTCGGGGGGCGCTGCCGATCCCCGGCCGGAAGGCCGCGGCCGAGCCCGCGCCGGCCCGGGCCGCCCCGACGGCGGCCCCGGCCAAGGGCGGCTACGTCTCGTGCGGCGGATGAAGGAGGAAACCATGGGAACGCGAACGAGGGTCTGGCCGTGGAGCGCGTCGGCGTTCGCCCTGGCCGGCATCATGGTGTTCATCTTCGCCACCTTCGGCCCCCCCGCCTCCTCGAGCGGGTTCGTGTCGGTGCTCAAGGGGGTCCTGGGCGCGGCGGCGCCCGAGTACGTGGCGGCCAAGGCCCACTACCGCATGACCCCGGGGCCCGGGTCGTGGCTCCTGGCCTTCGTGGTGGGCATGGCCGTCGGCGGGTTCCTGGCCGGGCTCCGCTCCCCCGTGCCGGTGCGGGACGTGCCCGAGATCTGGGAGCGGCGGTTCGGCCCGAGCCGGGCGCTGCGGTTCGCCGCGGCGTTCGTGGGCGGGTTCCTGATCCTGTTCGGGGCCCGGCTGGCGGGCGGGTGCACCCTGGGCCTCTTCCTCTCGGGCTCCACCCAGCTTGCGGTGAGCGGGCTCTATTTCGGGATCGTGATCTTCGCCGTGGCCATGGCGACGGCCCGGGTGGTGTACGGCCGGGAGGGACGACGATGAGCCAGGTGCTGCTGGGTCTGTTCTCCGGGATCGCCTTCGGGTTCGTGGTGCAGCGCTCCGGGGCCACGAGCGCCGACGAGATGGCCCGGGCCCACCTCATGCTCGACGGCCGGATCCCCCGGTTCATGGTGGCCGCCGTGGCCCTGGCGGCCCTGGGGCTCCTGGGGCTCCAGTCGGTCGGGCTGGGCCGGACCCTGGTCCTGCCCACGAG
>CAZUYO010000461.1:0-2030 GCA_964624725.1 uncultured Thermodesulfobacteriota bacterium | reverse complement strand
TCGGTTTCAGCCCGCGGAGGAGAAACGATGCCCGAACGTCCCGTGGATCCCGTGTGCCGGATGGAGGTCGACCCCGAGGCCCCGCCCGGGGGAACGGCCCAACACGAAGGCGCGACGTATTACTTCTGTAACCCGCGGTGCCGGGAAAAGTTCCTCGCCGACCCCGAAGCGTACCTTCGCCCGCCCCCGGGCCTTCCGGCGGAGGAACCCGGGAAGAGCGTGGACCCCATCTGCGATATGACCGTGGACGAGGCGGCGCCCAAGGGGGGAACCGCCGACCACGCCGGCCGAAGGTACTACTTCTGCAACCCCCGGTGCCGGGAGAAGTTCCTCGCCGACCCCGAGGGGGTGCTCGCGGCGTTCCGGGCCCGCCGGGAAGCCCCCGCCCCCGAGGAACCGCCGGCCCGGGCGCCGGAACCCACCCCTGGCGGAGCCGGCCTCGCCAAGGAGATCCTCGACCTCACCGGGATGAGTTGCGCTGCCTGCGCCGCGGCGATCGAGCGCGGCCTCGGGAAGACCCCCGGGGTGGCCCGGGCCAACGTGAACTTCGCCGCGTCGAAGGCCTACGTGGAGTTCGACCCCGCCCGCGCGAACCGGGAGGTCCTCGTGGCCGCCGTGCGGGCGGCCGGGTACGACGTGCGCGAAGAGGAGGCCCTGCGCCGGGCCGAACTCCACGTGACCGGGCTTGCCACGGCGGCCGACGCGGACCGACTCGAGGGGGCGCTTCGGCGGCTCGACGGCGTGGACGAGGTCCGGGTGGTGCTCGCCACCGGAACCGTCCGGGTCGCCTACGACCCCAAACGGGTGCGGGTGTCCCGGATGATCGAGGCCGCCTCGCGCCTCGGGTACACGGCCGCCCCCGCGGAGGGGCGAGACGCCGAGGCCGAACTGCGGGCCCGGGAGGTACGCACCTTCCAGCTTCGTCTGGCCGCGGCCTGGGCCTTCGCCCTGCCCCTTCTCTACCTCGCCATGGGGCCCATGGTGGGGCTGCCGGTGCCGCCGTGGCCCGAGCGCACGCTCGGCTGGATCCAGTTCGCCCTGTGCACCCCGATCGTGATCGCCGGCTGGAACTTCTACCTCAATGGCGGCAAGGCCCTGTGGCACGGGGCCCCCAACATGGACAGCCTGGTGGCGATCGGCACGGGTACGGCCTACCTCTACAGCCTCTACCAGACCGTCCGGGGCGGGGGGCACCTCTACTACGAGACCGCGGGGCTCCTCATCGCCTTCATCCTCCTCGGGAAAACCCTCGAGGCCGTGGCCAAGGGCAAGACGAGCGAGGCCATCAAGAAGCTCATGGGGCTCCAGCCCAAAACGGCCCGGGTCGTGCGCGACGGCGCCGAGATCGAGATCCCGGTGGACGAGGTGGAGGTGGGCGACCGGGTGCGGGTGCGGCCCGGGGAGAAAATCCCGGTGGACGGCCGAGTGATCGAGGGCCACTCGGCCGTGGACGAGTCCATGCTCACCGGCGAGTCCATGCCGGTGGAAAAACAGCCCGGCGACGTCGTGATCGGCGGCACCGTGAACAAGACCGGCACGTTCCTGTTCGAGGCGACCCGGGTGGGGAGCGAGACGGCCCTGGCCCAGATCATCCACCTGGTGGAGGAGGCCCAGGGCTCCAAGGCCCCCATCCAGAACCTGGCCGACCGGGTGGCCCGGGTGTTCGTGCCGGCGGTGGTGGCGATCGCGGTGCTCGCGTTCCACGCCTGGATGACCCCGGCCGGGGCCGACCTGGGCCAGGCCCTGAGCGCCTTCATCGCGGTGCTCATCATCGCCTGCCCGTGCGCCCTGGGCCTCGCCACGCCCACCGCGGTCATGGTGGGAACGGGGAAGGGGGCCGAGCTCGGCATCCTCTTCAAGGGCGCGGCGGCCCTCCAGCGGGCCGGCGACGTGGACACGGTGGTGTTCGACAAGACCGGCACCCTGACCCGGGGGGAGCCCGTGGTGACCGACGTGGTGCCCCTGGCCGACCGGGACGAGGCGGAGATCCTCCGGCTCGCCGCGGCCGCCGAGCGCCGCTCGGAGCACCC
>CAZUYO010000460.1:0-2034 GCA_964624725.1 uncultured Thermodesulfobacteriota bacterium | reverse complement strand
TCTGGCTCTTCTTGATGAGGTGGGTGCCCACCACCATCTTGGCCTTCGAGACCGCGTGGCAGTCGTAGCAGAGCGCCCCCGGGGGGTAGTGGGTGGCCGCGGCCACCGCCGGCAGGAGCAGAAGCACACCCGCCGCGACCCAACGCCCGAACCTTCGCCCGGTTCCCATGGATTGAAGCCTCCGTTCCCGCATGAGCATCACCCTCGCCTCCTCCTGGGGCGCGCCGACGGCGCACCGCTGGCGCATAGCGCCCTAGACTACCTGACCCGTTGCCTTGTGTTACAGGGGCAACCGCCCCCGCCCTGTCAAAAATCTCCGGGCCCGAGCACGCCGGCCCCGTCGGTCCCGAGCCACATCCCACCGGACGCCTCGGCCAACGCCCGGGTCACGGGCGTTTCCGGGGCCGCCGGCTCCGGCGATCCCCATCCGAGGTGCCAGGCCCCCCGCGTGGTGCCCACCCACACGCCGTCGGGCGCGGGCGAAAGGCCCAGAACCCGCGCGCCGTCCGGCGCGGTCCAGGCCGGCCGGGGATCCTCCCCCGGCTCCCCCGCGAGCACCCGGCCCGCCTCGGCGACCCAGAGCCGCGCGCCCCCCCGGGCCGGTTCGGCCGCAAGGTCCACGACGTCGGCCTCGGCCACCCGACTCCAGGTCGTCCCGGCGTCGCGGGTGACGAACACCCCGGGGCGGCCCCCGGCCCAGACCACCCCCGGCTCCGAAGGGGAGCAGGCCACGACCCACCGGGTGGAGGCCGGCAGCCCCCCGTCGGCGTGAACCCAGGGGCCCTCGCCCGAAAACCGCAACACCCCGCCCTCGGTGCCCGCGAACAGGGTGCCGTCGGTGCCGGCGCAGAGGCCGAACACCGTATTGGCGGTACCCATGCCGGCCGAGCGATCCTCCCACCGGCCGGCGTCGGAATCCCACACAAACACCCCCTGGCCCAGGGTTCCGGCGTGGAGCCGCCCGGCCCGGAGCACCAGATGGGACACCCCGGCGCCCGGAAGCCCCCGGTCGGCCGCCTCCCAGGTTCGGCCGGCGTCGGCCGACCGGAACACCCCGTTGGTGTCCCCCGCCCAAAGCGCCCCTCCGGGGGTCTTGGCAAGGCTCAGGATCCGGGTGGCGGCGAGCCCCCCGTTCCGGGGGCGGTCCGGCTTCCCCCCGGGGCCCAACCGCCACACCCCGTCGTGGTCGAGCCCCGCGAACCAACCGCCCGCCGCGGCCACGAGCCGGTTCACCCCGGCCTCGGCCCAGCCGACCGGCCGGCCGGCCCGGCCGGCGCGGACAAGCACGAGCCCCTCGCCTCTGAAGTGGGCGAGCACGTCCCCGCCCGGGGCCACGGCCGCCGCCGGCACGATACCGTAGGCCCCCTGCCGGACCCGCGTCCAGGTGCGGCCCCCGTCCGTGCTCTCCCAGAGCCCCTCCCCCCGGGTCCCCGCCACCACGTGCTCCGGACGGCCGGGCTCGGCCGCCAGCACCGTCACCCGGGCGGTGCGGGGGATCCCGCTCCCCCACGGCTCCCAACGGCCGTACCGGCGCGCGTACACGCCGGCGCCGTCCGTTCCCGCCATAAGCGGGCGCTCGCCCGCACCCGGCAGCAGCGCGGTGACGGTCCAGGCGGCCACGGGCTCCTCCTCGACCCCTTCCCAGAGCCCGGTCCACGTGCGTCCGCCGTCCGAGCTCTCGAACACCCCCTGCCCGGCGGTTCCCAGATACACCCTGGACGGGTCGGCCGGGTCGGCGGTCCCGCACCGGATCTCGTCGACGACGCGGCCCGTGGGCCCCCGGAGGCCCTCGGCGCCCTCCGTCCAGGTCCCGCCGGCGTCGCGGGTACGCAGAAGGGGCCCCACCGGCGGCCAGACGAGGGCCGCGTCGCCCCCGAGGTCGAGCACGCCGGCGAGGTCGCGGAAGCCCAGGGACTCCACCCGGCTCCACACCCCCTCCTCGAACCGGAAGAGCCCCCGGTCCGTCGCGGCCCAAAGGGGTTCGCCGTCCCGGACGGCCAGGTCGCGGACCGTGCCCCCGAACGGACCCGCGGC
>CAZUYO010000459.1:0-2034 GCA_964624725.1 uncultured Thermodesulfobacteriota bacterium | reverse complement strand
CACGATTCACGAGTTCACGATTCACGGCGGTTCATCCGCCCGGCCGCCCAGCCACAACCCACGGAGTCGCTCTCCCGATGACCACGATCCGCCTGGGCTACTCGCCCTGCCCGAACGACACGTTCCTCTTCTACGCGCTGGTCCACGGCAAAATCGACACCGGCGGGCTTCGGTTCGAGCCGGTGCTCGAGGATGTGGAAACCCTGAACCGGTGGGCCCTGGAGGGGCGGCTCCCCATGACCAAGGTGAGCTACGGGGTGGTGGGCGCGGTGGCCCCCCGGTACTGGTGCCTGCGTTCGGGCGGGGCCCTGGGGTGGGGGTGCGGGCCGCTTGTGGTGGCCCGGGAGGCCCGGCCGCTGGAGGAGCTGCTCGACGGCCCCGTGGCCGTGCCGGGGCTCCACACGACGGCCTACCGCCTGCTGACCCTCCGGGCCGGCCGGCCCTTCGAGGCCGTGCCCATGGTGTTCCACGAGGTCATGCCGGCCGTGGCCCGGGGGGAGGTGGCGGCCGGGGTCGTGATCCACGAGGGACGGTTCACGTACCGGACCCACGGGCTCGTGGCCGTGGAGGACCTCGGGGCGTGGTGGGAGGAGCGGTTCGGGGTGCCGGTGCCCCTGGGGGGGATCCTTCTGCGGCGCGACGCCGGGGTGGAGCCGGTGCGGGTCCAGCGCCTCGTGCGCGAGAGCGTGGCCTACGCCCTCGCGCATCCGGACGAGCCCATGGCCTACGTGCGGACCCACGCCCAGGAGATGGACGAGGAGGTCGTGCGGAGCCACATCGGGCTCTACGTGAACCGATTCAGCCTGGACCTGGGAGACGAGGGATGCCGTGCGGTGGAAACCCTGCTCCACCGGGGAAAGGTGGGGGAAACCTTTCCCCGGTGGGAAGGGCCGCTCTTCCCCCCGGAAGAGCTACCGGGAGCTCAGGCCGCCGGGGCGACGGCGGCCCGGACTTCGCTCAGGAGTTCCGACGGATAAAAGGGCTTCGGGATGAACTTTCGGGCCCCCAGCCGGAGCGCCTGCCGCACCGTTTCGGCGTGGAACCCCGCCGAGGTCACGAGAACCGGCAGGCTCCTTCCCCGGGGCAGCTCGCGGACCGCGTTCAGAAACCCCAGGCATTCCGGGGTGCGCGCGTGATGGAGGTCCACCACCGCGCAGTCCACCTCTCCCCGGGCCACGTGGCCCACCGCATCCGCCGGTTCGGTGCAGATCACCGTGTCGAAGCCCTCCGACCGGAACGCGTAGTCGAGCAGGTTCAGGATGTCCCGGTCGGTGTCGATCAGTAAGACCGTCGGTCGCGCCCCCATGGTTCCCCCTCTCTCGAACCTCGTGCCCCAACCGCGGCGCCGAGGATAGCACCGGGCGAACGGGCGCACATCACCCCAAAGGATGAAATTGGCGCCCAGGAGGAGAGAAATGTCGAACCACGCGAAACGCCTCGGGGAACTCTTGGTGGAACGGGGTCTCATCCGGCCCGAGGACCTGGAGCGGGCCCTGTCGGCCCAGCGGGAAACCGGCCGGCCCCTGGGGGAGGTGCTCGCCGAACTGGGGGTGTTGACCGAGCAGGCCGTGCGGTGGGCCCTGGCCGAGCAGATGGACCTGCCGCTCGTGCACCCCGACCCGGGGGCCATCGACCCCGAGGTGCTCCGGAGGGTGCCGGCCGAGCTCTGCCGGCGCTACGGGGTGCTCCCCCTCTACGAGGAGCCGGGGGCCGAGGGGGAGCCGGGGCGGCTCGTGGTGGCCGCGGCCGACCCGTCGAGCCGGGCGGCTCTCGACGACCTGGCGGCCCGCGCGGGCGCGCCCCTCAAGGTGGTGGCGGCGCTTCGGGAGGAGATCGAGGCCTGCCTCGACCGGCTCTGCGGGGCCGCGCCGCCCCCCGACACCGGGGTGCGGGAACCGGGGGTGTGCCAGGGGTGCGAGGAGGACATCCTGTCGGACCCCACCGGCACCGAGCTCTTGCGAAAGCTCCTGCGGGACGTGGTCGACAGGGGGCAGGGGGGGCTCCACCTGCGCCTCGTGGGCGGGGAACTGCGGC
>CAZUYO010000458.1:0-2051 GCA_964624725.1 uncultured Thermodesulfobacteriota bacterium | reverse complement strand
CCCTTGGGGCCCGGCAATACGATCCGGGCGTCGGCCACCACGCAGCCGTCGGGGCCGCAGAAGACGGGGTTGAGGTCCACGGAGTCCACGGCCGGGCCGAGGTCGTGGGCCATCTCCGAGAACCGCACGAGCAGGTCCACCAGGGCCTCCCGGTCGGCGGGGGGCGAACCCCGGAAGCCCTCGAGGAGGCGCCGGCCCCGCAGGGCGTCGAGGGCCGAGGCGGCGTCGGCCGGGGTCATGGGCGCCATGCGGATCGCAACGTCCTGGTAGATCTCGACCGCGGTGCCGCCGATGCCCACGAGCACCACCGGGCCGAACTGGGGGTCGTTCTTGGCCCCGACGATGAGCTCCACGCCCCGGGCCAGTTCGCCCAACACCACCCCGTCGAACCCGGGCAGGCGGGCCATCCGCTCGAACGTCCGCCGCAGGGCGTCGTCTCCCTCCACCCCCACCTCCACGCCCCCCACGTCGGATTTGTGGACGATCTCGGCCGAGACCACCTTTACGACCACCGGGTAGCCGATGCGGCGGGCCGCCTCCAGGGCGGCCCCGGGGTCGCAGGCCCAGGCCCACCGGTTCAGGGGCAGCCCGTATTCGGCCAGGATCTCCCGGGCCAGGGGTTCGACGACCCACCCCACGGGGGCGGCGCGGCGGAGGAGTTCGGCGGCGTTGGGTTTCACGGCGTTCCCCTCCGGGCGATGGCCTGGGCCATGTGAACGGCTCCCTGCACGGTGTGGGAGACCGGGATGCCGTTCGTCTGGAAGCCCTCGATGAAGATGCCGTACTTCTCGATGTGGGGCATGTAGGCCACCACCGGCTTCCCGCTCGCCTGGGCCACCTGGGCCGCCCGGGCCCCCACGTCGGGGGTGAGGGCGGGAAGGTAGGGGAGCAGGAGGAGCACGGCCCCGTCCACGTAGGGCCGGTCGAGGAGGAACCGGAGCGCCGCCAGGAAGTCCTGGTCGCCCGCCGACCCGGTGAGGTCCACGGGGTTCCCCACCGAGGCGATCCCCCGCACGCTCGGCGAGAGCGCCGCCCGCAGGCGTTCCTGATCGTCGGCCGGGAGTTCCGGGAGGGTGAGGCCGGCCCGCTGGCATTCGTCCGAGGCCACGGCGCCGTGGCCCCCGCTCGCCGTCACGATGACGAGGTTCCGGAGGGGCTTGGCCGGAAGGGCGGCCGAGAGCGCCTCGCAGTAGGCCACGAACTCGGCCTCGTCCCGGGCCTCGAGGGCCCCGGCGTGGCCGAGGATGTCGCGGAGCACCCGGTAGTCCCCGGCCACGGAGGCCGTGTGGGACGCCACGGCCCGGGTGCCCCCGGGCGATTTCCCCGCCTTCAGGAACACCACGGGCTTGGTGGCCCGGCCCAGCAGTTCCACGAGGGCCCGCCCCCGGCCGGGCCGAAACCCCTCGAGGTAGATACCGATCACCCGGGTGGCCGGGTCGCCCAGGAAGAACTCCACCAGGTCCACCTCGTCCAGGACGGCCCGGTTCCCGATGCTCAGGCCCCGGGCGATGCCGGCCCCCTCCTGGGTGAGCTTGATCATGAGGTCCACCAGGATGCCGCCGCTTTGGCTCACCAGCGAGATGTCCCCCGGCCGGATCTCGATCAGGCGCTCGGGGGGCAGGAAGAAGGTGTCCAGGACCGGGGCGGCGTAGACCCCGAGACAGTTGGGGCCGACGAGGGGAAGCCCGTGGGCCCGGCTGATCTCGGCGATCTCGTCCTGGAGATCCTGCCGCCCGGTCTCGGCGAATCCCCCCGAGACCACCACGGCGGCCTTGACGCCCCCGGCCGCGCACTCCCGGAGAACCCCGGGCACGGCCTCGGCCCGCACGGCCACCACGGCCAGGTCCACCCGGGCCGGCACCTCCCCGAGGGAGCGGTACACCGGTTCGCCGTAGAGGTCGCCGCCCTTGGGGTTGATGGCGTAGGTGGCGGCGCGGTAGCGCAGGTGGTTCTTGTGGTAGATGACGTTGGCCGGGTGGAACGGGTTCGAAAGCGAAACGCCGTAGACGGCGATCGCCTCCGGCTCAAAGAGGCACGACAGGTCCATCCGG
>CAZUYO010000457.1:0-2055 GCA_964624725.1 uncultured Thermodesulfobacteriota bacterium | reverse complement strand
GGGCGGTGGCCCCGGTTGGTGGAGTCGCTGGCGGAGGCGTGCGGGCGGTATCGGCTTCGGGAGAAGGTGCTCCTGGTGGAGGACGCCCGGTCTGGCCGGGCGCTTCTCGACGCCCTCGGCCGGGCCGCGGGGCGGTGGTTCCTCCTGCGGACGGCCACGGTGGGGGACCTCGTGCGGGAGGCCCTTGATGAGGCCCCGGACACCGCCGGACTGGAGCCGGTTCCCGGGGAACTCGACCCTTGGTACTGGGAGGGCGCCTATCACGCGGCCCGGCGCGGGTATTTCCCCGATGCCCCTCCGGACGGCCTGGTCGAGGCCGTGGCGCGAAGCCTCGGCGAGGCGCTTCGCCACGGGGTGGGGCCCGAGGACCTGGAGGCCGCGCCCATCGAGCCGCGGGAGCGTGCCCAGGACCTTGCGGAGATCCTGCGCCGTTATCTCGAGCGGATCGCCGCGGACGGCTGGGCCCCCCCGGCCGATCTTCTCCGCCGGGCCGCCGGCGCGCCGCCCTCTTCGGCCGTGCTGCTCGTCCCGGCGGGCAACCGGGTGACGCCCCTCGAGCGTTCGTTCCTGGAGGCGCGGTTCCCGGAGCGGACGGTGCTGGCCGACGACGAGCCGGCAGGCGTCAAGCCTCCGGCGAACCGCTGGGCGGCCGCCGGCGACCCCTCTCCCCATCGAGGGGCGTTCCTGTTCGCCCCCGCCGACGCCCCGGCCGTGGGGCCCAAGGTCGAGGTGTTCCGGGCCGTGGAGGAGGACGTGGAGGCCCGGGAGGTGTTCCGGCGGATCCTCGCGGAGGGACTGGCCCTCGACGAGGTGGAGGTCGCGCTGGCCGACTACGACGCCTACGCCCCCCGCCTCGCGGACGTGGCGGCGGCCCTCGACGACGTGCCGGTGACGTTCTCCCGGGGACTCCCCGGGGTTCGCACGGCGCCCGTGCGGGTGGCCCTGGGCCTTGCGGACTGGATGCGCTCGGATTTCGCCGATCGGGAACTCCGGCGGCTCGTCGAGGCCGGGGACCTCGACCTTCCGGAGGGGCTTGGGGCCCGGCGGGCCGCCGCCATCCTGCGGGAGGCCGGCATCGGCTGGGGCCGGGACCGGTACGCGCCGTGCCTTGCGGCCCATGCCGCGAGCCTCGAGGCGCAGGCTCGCGAGACAGAGGACCCCGAACGGGCCGAGCGGCTTCGCCGGCGCGCCGAGGACGCCCGCCGGCTCGCCGCCTGGTGCGCCGAGATCCTCTCCCACGTTCCGGCCGGCACGGCGCCGTGGGCCCGGTACGCGGCCGGCGTGGCGCGGTTGCTGGCGAAACGGGTGCGGCTGCGGGGAGACGACGACGCCGCGGCCCGGGAGGCCCTGGTCCGGGCGCTGAGGGTGCCGGCGGGGTTTTCCGAGAAGGCCGACCCCGGGCGGGCGGCCCACCGGCTCGGTCGGATCGCGCGCGGGGTACGCGTGGGGGCCTCGCCGCCCAAACCCGGGGCGCTCCACGTCTGCGGGCTGGAGGAGGCCGGCCTGTCGGCCCGGCGGGTCTTGTTCGTGCCCGGGCTCACAGACGACCGGATTCCCGGGACCGCGGCGGAGGACCCGATCCTCCGGGACTCGGCGGGGGAACGCGCCGCGTTGGGGCTCGGCCCCTCCGACACCGCCGCCGCGGACCGGACCTGGGCCCTGGCCCGGGCTTTCGCCCGGGCCCGTGACCGGGTGGTCGTGAGCTACCCCTGCCTCGACCCGGCGGAAAACCGCCCCCGGTTCCCCTCGCCCGCGTTCTTGGCGGCGGCCCGCGTCGGCCATGCCGACCCGAACCTGGGCTACCCGGATCTCGACCGGGTGCTCGGCCCCACGGTGGGCCGGGTGCCCCGGGGACCGGCGCTCACCCGCCGGGAGTGGTGGTACCGGGCGCTCGAGCACAGGGGGCTCTTCGCCGACGGCCGGGAGGCCGCGCTTCGGGCCTATCCGCACCTGGCCCGGGGGGATGAGGCGGCCCGGGCGCTCGCGTCCGACCTTCCCGGCCCCCACCACGGGCGGCTCCAACCGTCGCCCGCCTTCGACCCCCGGGTGGAGCCG
>CAZUYO010000456.1:0-2072 GCA_964624725.1 uncultured Thermodesulfobacteriota bacterium | reverse complement strand
CCGCCTCCGTGCTCTCCGTGTCCTCCGTGGTGGTTCAGTTCGGTCGTCGGTCGGGGGGCTGGGCGGCTTGGCGGCTAGGCGGCCGGGCGGCCACCCCCCTAACCCCTCCGTGTCCTCCGTGTCCTCCGTGGTGGATCAGTTCGGTCGTCGGTCTCCGGTCGTCGGTCCGCGGTCCGTGGGCTGGGCGGCTGGGCGGCTTGGCGGCCGGGCGGCCAAACTCCCCCGCCTCAGCCCGGCTCCAGGCCGCGGGCCGCCAGCTCCAGGGCTCGGCGCAGGGCGGCGGACTTGTGGAGCGTTTCCCGGTACTCGAATCCCGGGTCCGAGTCGGCCACCACCCCCGCCCCGGCCTGGGCCACCACCCGGCCCCGGCAGAACACCAGGGTGCGGATCGCGATGCAGGTGTCCATGTTGCCGTCGAACCCCAGGTACCCCACGGCGCCGGCGTACACCCCCCGCTCCCGGGGCTCCAGCTCGGCGATGAGCTCCATGGCCCGCACCTTGGGCGCCCCCGACACCGTGCCCGCCGGAAAGGTTGCCCCAAGCACGTCAAGCGCGTCCACCTCGGGCCGGAGCTCCGCGGACACGGTGGAGACGATGTGCATCACGTGGGAGTACCGCTCCACCACGAACGACTCCTCCAGGCGCACCCCCCCGGCGGTGGCCACCCGGCCGAGGTCGTTGCGGCCCAGGTCCACCAGCATGAGGTGCTCGGCCCGCTCCTTTTCGTCGGCGAGGAGTTCCTCCTCCAGGGCCCGGTCCTCCTCGGGCGTGGCGCCCCGGTGGCGGGTGCCCGCGATGGGCCGGAGGAGGGCCCGGCGGCCCTCCTTCCGCACCATGACCTCGGGGCTCGCGCCCACCAGGGTTTCCTCCCCCAGGGCCAGGTGGAAGAGATACGGGCTCGGGTTGAGCGCCCGCAGGGCCCGGTACGCCGTGAACGGCGAAAGCTCGGTGCGGCCCTCGAAGGGCTGGGACAGGACCACCTGGATCGCCTCCCCGGCATGGATCGCCTCCCGGACCCGGACGACCCTGTCCTCGAACCGTTCCCGGGGGATCACCGGCCGCAGCTCCGGCACGGGCACCGGCTCCGGATACACCGCCGCCTCGTCCAAGGGGCTTCGGAGCCGGCCCAGCACCGCCTCGACCCGCTCGACGGCGCCCCGGTAGGTCTCGCCGGCCCCCGGCCGAACGAGCACGATCACGTCCAGGGTCTTTCGCACGTTGTCGAACGCCAGCAGGGTGCGCGGGGCGAAGAGCCGGATGTCCGGAAGCTCCAGGGGGTCGGGGTGGCACGGGGGGATCCGCTCGAAGAGCCGCGCCGCCCCGTACCCCACGTACCCCACGAGTCCGCCGCTGAACCGGGGCAGGCCCTCCACCCGCGGCATCCGGTGCTCGGCCAGCACCCGGCGCAGCAGATCCAGGGTCGGGCCCTCCCGGCCCCCCTTGAGGCCGTTCCAGGCGCGGCCCACGTTCCCCCTGGCCTCGAACCACAGAAACGGGTCGAGCCCGACCAGGGAGTACCGGCCCCACCGGCTCCCCCCCTCCACGCTCTCCAGCAGAAACGACCACCGGCCCCCGGCCACCTTGAGGTAGGTGCTCACCGGGGTCTCGGTGTCGGCCGGGAGCCGCGCGGCCACCGGCACCACCGGAAACTCCCGGGCGTGGGACTCGAAGGTTCGTTCGTCCACCAGGATCTTGTAGGGCATGGCGGAACTCCGTGCTATCGACCATCGGCTGGGCGGCTTGGCGGCTCGGCGGCCAGACTCCCCCCTCCGTTTCCTCCGTGCTCTCCGTGGTCATCACAACTTCGGTCGACGGTCGATGGGCTGGGCAGCCCGGCGGCTTGGCGGCTAGGCGGCTAGGCGGCCAAACTCCCTCAACCCCTCCGTGTCCTCCGTGTTCTCCGTGGTCATCAAGACTTCGGTCTGCGGTCTACGGTCCGCGGTCGGGGGGCTGGGCGGCGGAGCGGCGGGGCGGCTTGGCGGCCAGGCAGCCGAACTCCCCCCTCCGTGTCCTCCGTGCTCTCCGTGGTCACCAAAACTTCGGTCTACGGTCTCCGGTCCGCGGTCGGGGAC
>CAZUYO010000455.1:0-2073 GCA_964624725.1 uncultured Thermodesulfobacteriota bacterium | reverse complement strand
GCCCGGCCCCCGGCTCAGCCGGTGTGCCGGACGACCAGAACGGGCACCTTGGCCCGCTGGGTCACCCGGTGGGCCACCGAGCCCAGGAGCACCTCGCCCACGGCGGAGTGGCCGTGGGAGCCCATCACGATCACGTCGGCCTGACACCGCTCGGCCTCGTCCAGGATCGCCTGGCTCGGCCGGCCCTCCACGATCCGGATCTCCTTGACCCGGTCCCGGCCCTGGGGGTCGGTGCAGGTCTCTTCCTGACAGAACAGTTCCAGCCGCTCCCGCACCCGGTCCATGATCCGCTGGCGGCCCTCGGCATCGAGTTTCTCCCGGACCTCCTTGGGCAGGTACACGTCCACCATGCTTTTCGTCATGGGCGTGAGGGGCTCCAGGGCGTGGACGATGATGATCTTGGCGTCGTAGCGCTGGGCGAGGCTCATGGCCCAGCGGAAGGCGTCGGGCGCCCGGGGGGAGAGGTCGCTGGCGAACAGGATGGTTCGGATCTCCGGCAGCATCGGGTTTTCCTCCTTTGGGGGTCAGCCGAGGCCCGGGAGCATCTTCCCGGGGTTCAGGATGTTCTTGGGGTCGAGGGCCCGCTTGATCCGGCGCATGTACTCCAGGGCCGCGCCGTGCTCCGCCTCCACGAAGGGGAGTTTCCCGATGCCCACCCCGTGCTCCCCGGTGGAGGTGCCCCCGATCGCGATGGAGTGTTCCACCACGGCCCGGTTCACCCGCTGCACCGCCTCCTTGGCCGCGGCGTCGGCCGGGTCGAACAGCAGGCCCAGGTGGAGGTTGCCGTCGCCGGCATGGCCCCAGAAGAACCCGGTCACCCCCTCCCGCTCCACGGCGGCCTTGGCGTGGTCCACCATCTCGGCGTACCGGCTGATCGGCACGCAGGTGTCCACCAGCAGCACGGCCCGGCCGGGGTGATTGCGCTTGATGGACTCCAGGGCCCCGTGGCGGGCCTCCCACAGCCGCACCCGCTCGTCGGCGCCGATGCCCCGGTCGATCCGGGTGGCGCCGTGCTCGGCGAGCACCCCCTCCACCATCTCGTACTGGCTTTCCAGGGCGGCCGCGTTCACGTTGTGGAACTCGAGGAACAGCATGGGTTTCTCCTCGAGGTCCATCTTCCGGTCCCGGTTGATCTCGGCCACCACGGCGTCGTCCATGAGCTCGAGGGCCGCCGGGTTGAGGCCGTAGCGGATCGTGTCGCTCACCGCCTCGCAGGCCGCGTGGATCGAGGGAAACGTGGCCACCACGGTCAGGTACTCGGGCGGAAGCCCCCGCAGCCGCAGGGTGGCCTTCGTGACGATGCCCAGGGTGCCCTCGCTCCCCACGAGGAGGCGGATCAGGTCGTACCCCGACGAGCTCTTGATGGCCCGGCTCCCGAGGCGGAGAACCTGGCCGTCGGCCATCACCACCTCGAGGCCGAGCACCGAGTCCCGGGTGGCGCCGTAGGCCACGGTGCGCACCCCCGAGGCGTTGTTGCCGATCATCCCGCCGATGGCGGCCCAGGCCCCCGGGTCGGGCGGGAAGAAGAGCCCGTAGTGGCGCAGTTGCTCGTTGAGCTCCCGGTACCCGATGCCCACCTCCACGTCCACCTGGAGGTCCTTCTCCCGGATCTCCAGGATCCGGTTCATCTCGTTGAAGTCGAGCACGATGCCGCCGTGGACCGGGATGGGGTTCCCCTCGAGGCTCGTGCCGGCGCACCAGGGGGTCACCGCGTACCCCCGTTCGTTGGCCAGCTTGACCACGGTGACCACGTCCTCGGTTTTCTGGGGCCACACCACCACGTCGGGCCGGTGGGGTTCGTGGTACGACTCGTCCTTGGAGTGGAGATCGAGGTTCGACTCGCCGGTGGAGACGTGCTTCTCCCCGATCGCCTGTTTGAGGTACGCCACGTCTTCGGGGGTCACGCGGGGATGGGACATGGGATCTCCTTTGCAACCAAGGGGACACCAGGGCTCACGGGCCGGGGAGACCCGCTTGCAAGCAACTTCGGCCAGGCGGCTGGGCTGCTCGGCAGCTAGGCGGCTAAGAACATTCGGGATGCCGGCGTCATCGCGCCGGCCAACCCGTGGGAGC
>CAZUYO010000454.1:0-2074 GCA_964624725.1 uncultured Thermodesulfobacteriota bacterium | reverse complement strand
CGACGAACTGTTCGCGGTACGGCGGATCTCCCGCCGTACCGCGAACAGTTCGTCGTCGGCCTCCCGGCGCCGGGCCAGCACGTCCTTGTCCGTTTCCTCTCCTGGCAGCCGAAGCACGGCGCTTCGTTCGAGCCGGTACGCTGGCGTCGCCGACACAGCCCCGTTAGCCCCCGTTGCGGGTTCCACCTCGTACACGGCAATGGCCGCGGCCGAGCGCAATCCCAGGTCCACGGCGAGCACGCGGGTGGGGGTGGTCGGAGCCCTCTCCCGTCCCTTGGCACTTATTCGCTCCCCCAGGGAAGAGTCGAACCAGGCCTTCTTGGTCTTCCGGTTGCGGAACGCTTCTTCTCCGGCTTCGGGCACCACATCGAGGGCCACCTTGAAGTACACGGGTCCCACGGCGCCGTCGGTCAGGGCCTCCTCGCCCGTTTTCTCGGTGTGGCCCCGGTCGAAAAGAAAAGCCGCACCGGCCACCGTTGCCGCCGTTTCCCCAAGGCGGTCCTGGGCGCGGCGCCGGAGCACCAGGTCCCGACGGGTGCCCCTCGTGCGCCCCATCCGCACCTCCTCCACCACGGCCCCTCGGGCCTGCCCGGACGGCGCCAGGGGAAAAGTGAAGTCCTGTTCCTCCAGCGGACCCGACGGGTCGCCGTCCACGGGGGTTAACAACCGAAGGGTAAGGGTGAGCTTTCCCGGTTCTCGGCTGGCCAGGCGGTAGGGGGGCTGGTTTTGGTTTTTTGGGGGGTCGACCTCGGCGAACCGGGGATGTTCCCGCGCCTCGGCGAACGTGAGCACGGGGTGCCGGCGGGTACGCTCCAGGCGCCGTTCGAGGTAGTTCCGTTCGGCCACGGCCTGCACCGCGTCGCCCGCCGGGTGCCGCACGAGCCAGTCCTGATCGGGATGCGCGAGCCACGCGAGCAGTTCCGCCCCGCCGAATTTTCGGGGAGTCTCGGCTTGCAGTCGGGCCAGAAACCTCTTGCGCTCATCCAGTGGCGCCCCCGGATGGGCTAGCAGCCATTCGCGCACGCGCGGCCAGCCCCGCAACTCCCGAAAGCCCACCCGATAGCGCGGCGCCGCGCCCAGCCCCGCGGCCAACCGTTCGAGGGCCAGGGTGCGCTCCTCCTCGTAGCGTCGAATCGCCGCCAGGGCGTCGGCAAGGGGCTCCGCCCACCGCTCGTCCCAACGGGCGAGGCGGTCGAGCCGCTCCTGGTACGCGACCCGGGCTCTATGGCCCCACGTCTCCCAGGAGTTCAGGTGCCCTACGGCAAGGGCGAACGCCATGCGCTCGTACTTGGTGAGATTGCCGCGGGTGCCCCGGATCATGCCTTCGCCAAAAGGGGCGGCCAGCGGCACCACACCGAGGGCTCTCAACCGCGCCTTGAGAAGAACGTCGCCCGACCACTTCCCCTGGAGGTCCGAAAACAGGCGAAGCGGCCACCCGGGGTCGCCGTTCTGATAGCTCACGAGCCATGCGGGTGGGCGGCCTGTGCGGTTGAGAAGTTCCTCGTTCGAGGCCAAGATGCCCCGGGCTTCCTCGGCCCACGCCTCGTCGGGTTCCCGCCAGCCGTCGCCGGTTCGATACCGCTGGAGCACGGGGTCGAACACGGCCAGCAGGTGTTCGTCGGCCTGGCCCGAGGCCGAGCCGGCCGACACCAAGAGGTCGTGATAGTTGCGGGCATCCTGGGCGCTTCCCCGGCCGGGGTCCCGGCTGGAAGCCACGATGTGGCCGTAGAACTCCCGCAACAGTTCGCAGGCTTCCTGGCGGCGTTCGGGCGGTACGCCTCGGTCGCGAAGCCGTTGTTCGAGGCGGCTCTTCCATACGACGGCCGGGGCGATCTCGTCCTCCCCCTCGGGGGTCTGCCCCACGCACACGTCGGCCTGCCGCATCTCCAGCAGCAGGTTTTCGTAGTGGGCAACGGCGCGGTTTACAAAAAGGTGGGTGGCCCAAAGGGCCCTGCGAGCGCGGACGGACTCGGGGGAGTCATCGCGGGGAACAACGAGTTTGAACGTGATCGCCCGGGTTGGCATGCGCCCCCCCTCTTTCCAGAGCGCCGGGCCTGGCCGGAAATATGGCGTC
>CAZUYO010000453.1:0-2085 GCA_964624725.1 uncultured Thermodesulfobacteriota bacterium | reverse complement strand
CCGGGGCCCGGAGAGGCCCCGGGGGCCGGGACCCCTCCCGTCCCCCGGAGCCCTCCGGTCCGTCACCGGGCCGCGGACCGCCCCTGGCGCCGGCGGGAGGCCCGGGCCATGCCGCCCCGCCGCCGGGGATGGCCGGGCTCGTGGGACACGGCTTCCAGGGCGAAGGCCCCCAGGTGCACCACCCGCCCCAGGGCCCACAGGGCCCCGCCGGCAAGGCCCGGGGCCCGGAGCCGCAGGTCCTCCCCCAGCCCGAGGGACGGGAACCGGTCCACGGGGCTTTCGGCCACGGCGCCCAGGAACCCCTCCACGGCCCGGGCGACCTCGTCCTCCCGGCCGGGGTTCTCGTCGGGCCAGTCGATCGCGTCCACGGCGTAGCTCGAGAGGATCTTGGGCCACAGGGCCCGCAGGGTCTCCGGGGCGTCGAAGAGGTCGAGGCCCACCACGTGGCGGCCGATGGCGAACACGGCCCCGGCCTGGCCGGCCACGGCGGGCAGGGCCCGCTCGTACTCCTCCACCGTGCCCCGGTGGCGCTCGTAGATCTCGTCCATGGCGCCGGTGGGGGAGTGGGCCCCGAGCCGGGCGGCCTTGGCCGCGATCTGCTCCCACACGAGGCCCTGGTCGGCCCGGCGGTCGCCCCGGGTGCGCAGCGACTCCGACACGTGGGCGGCCTTGGCCGCCCGGGCCCGGGCGAAGTGGGCCCGCCGGGCCGTCCGGAACTCCGCCGAGCGGTAGCTCCACCGGCCCTGCTCCACGCAGGTCACGGGGATCACCACGGTCTGTTTGGGCCCCACGAGCACCGTGACGTTCAGGGTGCGGTTCTGCTTGGCCCCGACGAGCTCCTCCCCGTCCACCAGGAGCACGGGCTTCTCGGCCCCGTTCACGAACCGCAGCTCCGGCACGCTCCCGCCCTCCGAGACCTCGGTGACCCGGGCGAGCCCAGCCTCCAGGGCCTCGTCGAGGGTGAGATAGTCGGGGGGCGGGGCGTGGGGCCGAAGGAGCGGAAACACCCGGAGGTTCCGGTGGCTGGCGGGCGGTCCCAGGGTGGTGTCCGAAAGCGTTTTCGCGATCTCCGTCATGGCGCTCCTCCCTTCGGTGCGGCCGGGCCCCCCGGCGGGGCCCGCTCTCCGTCACCCCAGGATACGCCCCATGGCGGTCAGATCCTGTCCGACGTCGCCGCCTCCCGGAGCCGGAGGGCCACGCGCCGGATCTCGTCGGCCCGGGCGAGCCGCTCGAGCCATTCCGGCGGGATACCCGAGGCGCCGTAGACCGCCCCGGCGATCTGGCCGTAGACGGCGGCCGTGGTGTCGGCGTCGTCGCCCAGGTTCACGGCCAAAAGACACCCTTCCCGGAAGCTCGCCGTGCGGTGGAACGCCCAGAGCGCGGCCTCGAGCGACCGGACCACGTAGCCCGAGCCCCGGATCTCCGGGGGATCCTTGGCCTTGAACGACCCGGCCGCCACCTCGTCGATCTCGGGGCACAGGGGCTCGGCGTCCCAGAGCCCCTCCACCGGCGCGTACCGGGGGGACAGGAGCGCCTCCTTGTCCGCCCCCCGGAGCGCCCCCACCAGGAGCCCCCCGAAGTACCGGCACGCGTCCACGCAGGCCCGTGCCCCGTGGGTGGTGCGGGAACTCTCCCCGCACAGCCGCACCGCCTCCCGGGGGGCGGCCGCGTAGCGCATCGCCACCGGCGCCAGCCGCATGAGCGACCCGTTCCCGGCGGACCGGGGATCCGTGGAGCCCGAAAACGGTTCGCCCGTCGCCTCGAACCGCGCGAGGGCCGCCCGCACCGTGTTCCCGATGTCAAAGCACCGGCCGGTGCTCGAGCGGTACCCCTCCCGCCACCAGCGCACGTACCGGCGCATCTGGTCCGCCGGGTCGAACCCGCCGGCTTCCAGGAGGCTGTCGGCGAGGCACAGGGCCATGCTCGTGTCGTCGGTCCACTGGCCCGGCTCGAGCCCGAAGGGCCCCCCGCCCGTCATGTCGGTCACGGGCTCGAACGTGCCCGGCGGCCGAAACTCCACCGCCGTGCCCACGGCGTCGCCCACGGCGAGCCCCAGCAGGCACCCCGCGAACCGGTCTTCTTCGG
>CAZUYO010000452.1:0-2094 GCA_964624725.1 uncultured Thermodesulfobacteriota bacterium | reverse complement strand
AGGCACGCCGCCGCTCGTTCGAGCACGAGGCGCAGGAGTTCCCTGGCCACCGGATCCCCCGCCGCCCGTTCGGCCGCCTCCCGGAGCCGGGCAACGGCCTCCTCCTCTTCGCGACGGACCGCCGCTTCCCTCTCCCGGCGTCGCTCCTCTTCCTCCCGCGACCGCCGGGCCTCGGCCTCCACCGCCACCCGAGCGAGCCGGGCAGCGGCCTCGGGGTCCACACCGCCCTCCCGCCGGACCGCCTCCAGCACCTCCCGGGCAATCGGCGTCGCCTCCTCGGGCGCCGCTCCGCCCCGCCCGAGCAGGGCGTCCACGGCCACACCCAGGGCGTCCGCCAGCCGCACGAGCGACTCCACGGAGGGCGCGCGCCGCGAGGTTTCGAAAAACGAGACCGACGACTGGGGCAGACCCGCCGCCCGGGCGAGTTCCCCCTGGGTCCACCCGCGCAACACGCGATAATAGCGCAGACGAATCGGAAACTGCTCTAGGGCACTTGACATGGGGCACACCTGACGCCTAGAATATATCGCACCCGGCACGATCACTGCGGCAACGCCTGGGCCCCGGCACCGCCGCAGACGGCCGGAGTATCCCAAGACGAGGAGGGTCCGCCATGAAACAACAGAGAATTCTCAAGCATCTGCTCGACGTCCTCGACGGTGCCGGGGAGTATGCCGTGTTCCTTGAAAATCTTCGAGAGCGAAGCCCCTATATCGCTGGCAAGATCTGGGAGGCGTTCACCGCGGCCTTTTTCGCGCTGGCCCCGCAGTTCCACGGCGCCGTGCGGGCGGTGGAACGCCTTTCGGAACTCGACGACACCCTGGCCCGACGGCTCGGGATCCCCGACAAGTACCGCCTCGACCCCAACCGGGGCCCGGCGGACTATATCATCCGCGCCGCACGGGCGGAACGCCGGGACCGGTTGTTCGTCGTGGAGGCGAAGTTCCGCGGCAGGCGGCGCGGCAAACTTCCGGAAGGGGATCTCCGCGGGCTGGCGGTGCTGTGGAAGCACCTGCGCGGAAAACGAAAACCCCTTCCCGTGGTGGTCACGAACGCTCCCGGCGTCGATGAGACGGTGCACGTCCTCTTCGACGGCCGCCTCCAGGTGCTCGGTGGGGAGGTGTTCGAGCGACTGCCGGCGTGGTTCTGGACCCGGTTTCGGGACCTCGTGGAGACCCACGGCCTCCGGTGGCTGGAGGCGGCGCTGGCCGGGCGGGAGGCGGCGTTGGCGGGAGTTCAGGTCGCGTCGCTGGAGGAACACCGGGAGTTTTTCCGGAACCTCGGGCTGCCGGACGTGGAAACCTATCTGCGGTTCAACGCGGGCCGCGCCCTGGAGATCGGCCTTCCGGCCCCGAACATCCTGAGCCGGCCCGACGCCAAGTTCGGCGCCGCGTGGGGCACGGTGGCGAAGGTGCTGGGCATCGAGCGAAGGGCCTACGCGGCCGACCCGGCCGACTGCGTGGACCTCGAGACCTTCGTCCGCCGGGTCAAGCGCCTGGGGCTCACGAGCCAGGCAAAGTACGACCGGTGGTACCGGGAGGCCGAGCCGTCGGACATGCCGGCGGACCCCCGCAAGCACTACGGGGCGGACGGGTTCTCCTGGCACCGAGTCCGGGAGCGCAAGGCCCCCGGCGCCCGGTGGCGCCCCTTCGACGAGGCCTGTGCGTTCGTGGCGGGGCTGGGGCTTCGGAGCAAGGGGGAGTGGGAGGAGTACCTCGGAGGCAAGCGCTCCGACCTCCCGCCCCTGCCCCCCGACATCCCCCGGCGGCCGGACGTGGCCTACCGGGGCCAGTGGAAGGGGTTTTCCTGGTGGCTCGGCCGGCCGACGACGAACCGGCACGTGAACTTCCCCACGGCGCGCCAGTACGCGAGGGCCGCGGCGGCGCTCCTCCACCTGAACACGAGGGCGGACTGGAACCGGTGGTGGGACCGGGAGCGGCCGGCCCTGATCCCGAAGCACCCCCACGAGGTGTACCGGTCGTCGGGGTGGGCCGGGTGGCGGGATTGGCTCGGGACGGGGGACGGGACGGACGGCGACCGGGACGACGGGAACGGGTCCGGGAAGGAGGAACGCGGCGGCTGATCCGGCGGGGA
>CAZUYO010000451.1:0-2102 GCA_964624725.1 uncultured Thermodesulfobacteriota bacterium | reverse complement strand
CCCAGCCGCCGTCGGCAAACCGTTCGAAGTCGTAGGAACTTCTTCGTTGGGGCCGAGGGGGCGTTCGGCCTCCCGGCGTCGTAGCCGCACCGTACATCCGTACCACAGGTGCCGGCGGTCCGTCACCCGCCCCGGGGAAGATTTTCCCTGGCCCGCCGGAGTGAGCCCGGGTACAATCCGCGGCCGTTTTCCCCCCGACCTTCGAGGAGCGAACCCGAGATGGCGCAGTACGTCTACGTGATGAAGGGCCTCACCAAGACCTACCCCCCCAACCGCACGGTGCTCAAGGACATCTGGCTCTCGTTCCTGCCGGGGGCGAAGATCGGGGTGCTGGGCCTCAACGGGGCGGGGAAATCCACGCTCCTTCGCATCATGGCGGGGCTCGACACCGAGTTCGACGGCGAAGCCTGGCCGGCCGAGGGGGTGCGGGTGGGATATCTGCCCCAGGAACCCGAACTCGACCCGGGGAAGACCGTGGCCGAGGTGGTGGACGAGGCCGTGGCCGAGACCCGGGCGCTCCTGCGGAAGTTCGACGAGATCAACGCCCGGTTCGCCGAGCCCATGGAACCCGAGGAGATGGAGGCCCTCCTGGCCGAGCAGGCCCGGGTGCAGGACGCGATCGACGCGGCCGGGGCCTGGGACCTCGACCGCAAGCTCGAGATCGCCATGGACGCCCTGCGGTGCCCGCCCCCCGACACCCCGGTGAAGACCCTCTCCGGCGGGGAGCGCCGGCGGGTGGCCCTGTGCCGGCTTCTCCTCCAGCAGCCCGACCTCCTCCTTCTCGACGAGCCCACGAACCACCTGGACGCCGAGTCGGTGGCCTGGCTCGAGCGGCACCTGGCCGAGTACCCGGGCACGGTGGTGGCCGTGACCCACGACCGGTACTTCCTCGACAACGTGGCCGGGTGGATCCTGGAACTCGACCGGGGCCGGGGCATCCCCTGGGAGGGGAACTACTCGTCCTGGCTCGAGCAGAAGCAAAAGCGGCTGGCCCAGGAGGAGAAGCAGTCGGCCGCCCGGCAGAAGACCCTGGAGCGGGAGCTCGAGTGGATCCGCATGGCGCCCCGGGCCCGCCAGGCCAAGGGCAAGGCGCGGCTCCGGGCCTACGAGGAACTGCTGCGCCAGGAAACCGCGGGCAAGGTGGAGGCCGGGGCCATCGTGATCCCGCCCGGGCCCCGGCTCGGCGACGTGGTGATCGAGGCCGAGGGGCTCCGGAAGGCCTACGGCGACCGGCTCCTTTTTGAGGACCTTTCGTTCCGGCTCCCCCCGGGGGGCATCGTGGGGGTGATCGGCCCGAACGGCGCCGGCAAGACGACCCTCCTCCGGATGCTCACGGGCGCCGAGAAGCCCGACGCCGGCACGCTCCGGGTCGGGGAGACCGTGGTCATGGCCTACGTGGACCAGAGCCGCGACGCCCTCGACCCGAACGCCACCGTCTGGGAGGAGATCACCGGGAAAGAGGAGTTCGTGGAACTCGGAAAGCGCCGGGTGCCGTCCCGGGCCTACGTGGCCGCGTTCCAGTTCCGGGGCGCCGACCAGCAAAAGCGGGTGGGCGACCTCTCGGGCGGCGAGCGAAACCGGGTGCACCTGGCGAAGCTCCTGAAGCGGGGGGCGAACCTGATTCTTTTGGACGAGCCCACCAACGACCTCGACGTGGACACCCTGCGGTCCCTGGAGGAGGCGCTTCTGGAGTTCGCCGGGTGCGCCGTGGTGGTGTCCCACGACCGGTGGTTCCTGGACCGGATCGCCACCCACATCCTGGCCTTCGAGGGCGACAGCCGGGTCGTGTGGTTCGAGGGGAACTACGAGGCCTACGAGGCCGACCGCCGCCGCCGGCTCGGGGCCGAGGCCGACCGGCCCCACCGCATCCGCTACAAGCCCCTGGTGCGGTAGGGGGGGAGGTTCTGGCGTGGGTCCCGGAGCACGTGGCCTCGCACGAGCGCTGGGTCTCACTCGGCATGCCGAAAAACGGAAACGATTTTCCCATCCCGTGGCTGGTTGCGCGTTCTGACTTTTTGGTTTTGCGTGGAAATCTGGCAAAAAAATCAATGGGTTCCGGTTCTGGGTTGGTGTTTGGCATGAAAAGTGCTTGTCTTCTAACC
>CAZUYO010000450.1:0-2106 GCA_964624725.1 uncultured Thermodesulfobacteriota bacterium | reverse complement strand
GGAGCTCTGCGGGGAACCCGAGGCCGCCCTTCCCCGCGCCGCCAACGCGTGAGGGGGCTGGAAAGCTGGAAGGCTGGAAAGCTAGAAAGCTAGAAGGCTGAAGGCTAGAAGGCTAGAAAGCTGGGAGGCTCACCCCCTTGCTACCGGCTTGATCGGGAGACCCACAGGTCGCCGGGAAAAGGGAGATGAAGCAGGATCCCGCCTGGTGTCCCGGGAGGCTCGAGACCTGGGTGGGGCCCCGCGAGGCCGGTGCTCGGGTTCCCGTCGTCCGGTGCTCCGGAAGGGGATTGGCGGTCAGGGACTCGGTCTCCTCTCCGCGAAACCGGCCGCGCCGGCTCGATCCCCGAAGGCCGCTTCGCCCTCCCTCCGTTTCGCGCGACGATACGGATCCGCCGTCGGCGGGTTCTTCCCGCATCCATTTCCAACCCTGTGCCATGAACCGACTGCAAGAACTCCTCTCCGTAGTGGCCGAGGCGTTGGGGCCGTACGACGCGGACGAGGCCGTGATCGAGGCCCTGCGCACCCTCCTCGACAACCGCTACGAGGGCCTGATCGTGGTGGATGCCGAGGGCCGGGTCGTGTACATGAACCGCGAGAACGAGCGGTTCCTGGGGCTCGAGCGGGGCGCGGCCAAGGGCCGCCACATCACCGAGCTCATCCCCTCGTCGCGGCTCCACGTGGTCTGCCAGACGGGCCGGGCCGAGGTGGGGCACCTCCAGGAGATCGAGGGGAAGACGAAGGTGGTGGCCCGCATCCCCCTGCGCCGCGACGGCCGGGTGGTGGGCGCCATGGGCTCGATCATGTTCCGGGATCTCCGGGAGGTCGCGCGCCTGAGCCGGAAGGTAAAGGTCCTCGAGGACCAGGTGGCGAGCTACCAGCGGAAGCTCCGGAATCTGCCCCACCGCAACCGGTACACCTTCGATCACATCCTGGGAACGGGCCGAAAGCTCCGGGAAGCCGTGGACCTGGCCAAGCGCGTGGCCCGCTCCGAGGCCGACGTGCTGCTGGTGGGCGAGACGGGCACGGGGAAGGAGCTGTTCGCCCACGCCATCCACAACGAGAGCCCCCGGGCCGACGGGCCGTTCGTCCGGCTCAACTGCGCGGCCATCCCGCGGGAGCTCGCCGAGTCCGAGCTGTTCGGGTACGAGCCCGGGTCGTTCTCGGGGGCCGACCGCAAGGGCCGGATCGGCAAGTTCGAGCAGGCCCACGGCGGCACCATCTTCCTCGACGAGATCGGGGAGCTGCCGCTGGACATCCAGGCCAAGCTGCTGCGGGTGCTCCAGGAGCGGGAGGTGGAGCGGCTGGGGGGCGCGGGCCCCCGCTATGTGGACTTCCGGCTCGTCGCCGCCACCAACGTGGACTTGAAGGAGTTGGTGGAGGCCGGACGGTTCCGCGCCGACCTCTACTTCCGGCTGAACCGGCTCCTGGTGTACCTGCCCCCCCTCCGGGACCACCCCGAGGACATCCCCCTGTACGTGGATCACTTCCTGGAAACGCACTTTCCGTTCGAGGGGACCGGAAAGCGCCGGGTGGCGCGGGAGGCCCTCGAGGCCCTCCAGCGGTACCCCTGGCCGGGCAACGTGCGGGAACTCCAGAACGTGGTGGAGCGGGCGGCCTGGAACGCGGCCGGGCCGGTGATCGAGGTGCGGGATCTGCCGGTCCAACTCCTGACGGCCGATCTTCCCGAGGTGCCGGAAACGGATCCCCCCCTCCTGCGCCAGGCCGTGGAGGAGGCCGAAAAGCGACTCATCCGTCGGGTCCTGGAGATCACCGGAGGGAACAAGCGGCGGGCCTGCGAGCTGTTGGGAATTCACCGGGCCACCCTGTACCAGAAGCTCGCGCGGTACGGCTTGGGGTGATCCCTGTTGTCTTGTTTGTGCGACATGTCGATTTTTCGAGACACACTGCGGGCCCCTCTCACCACGGAATTCCCCGAGGGTCTCCCCTGAAGTGTCGGATTTCGTAGACATTCGCCCAGCCCTCCCCCGATCGCATCTCCCTTCCTGTCTGCCCGTAACATCTTAAGAAGAAAAGAAAAACGGATCTTTCTCCGGCCCTGGCACGGGCTTTGCTCTTCATCTGGGCGCGATGGGAGGTGCCCCGCCC
>CAZUYO010000449.1:0-2109 GCA_964624725.1 uncultured Thermodesulfobacteriota bacterium | reverse complement strand
GCCCTGAAGGCGCTGGCCCTCTTCCGGGGGTACGACGTGGTGCGCACCCACTCGCTGTTTCGGCTCTGTCAGGAACTCGGCATTGACGGCGATCTCCAGGAGCGGGCCAAGGACCTGGATCTCTATTACGTCTCGGGCCGTTACCCCAACGGGGTTCCCGAGGGGGCGCCGTTCGAGGTGTTCCCGCGGCACCGGGCCGAGGAGGCGCTGGAGTCGGCACGGGTTCTCGTGGACCGCGTGCGGCGGGAGTTGGAGGCCGAGGGGTGAACCGGACGGATCGGCCCGTACTGGAGCGCTCAAAACCCAAGGTCTGCGTGGCCGACCTGGGCCGGGACGAGATCGTGGCGCGGTTGCGCCGGGCGCTCCGGGGGCGCGGAGTGGAGGCTGCGTATGTGTTCGGGTCGGTGGCCGAGGGGAGTCCCCATGCGTGGTCCGACGTGGACCTGATCCTCGTCTGCCGCACCGACGAGCCGTTCGTGGACCGGCCGCGCCGGTTTCGTGATCTCTGGGACCAGACCGGCCTACCCCTGGACCTCCTCGTGTACACGCCGGCGGAGTTCGAACGGTTGCGGCGCGAGCCCGTGGGGTTTTGGAAATCGTTCCGGGAACACCACGTGCGGATCCTGTGACCCGGCCGCGGGGCCGGGAAAGGAGGCGAAGCCATGAGCCGCAAGGAGTTCTTGTTCGGTGTGGGGCTGGGGGCCGTGGGGGCGCTTCTCCTGGCGAACCTGGTGCGGCCCGAGGCGCCCGTGGCCTACACCCTGCCGGAGCCGGCCGGGCCGGCGGTGTCCATCTCGGCCTCGGGGGATGCGGCCTGGGCCCTGGTGGGGAACCGGGTGTACTACCTGAGCCTCAAGAGCCGAAGCGAGGTGAAGGACCGGATCATCTACCTCATCGACGACGAGGAGCTGAAATGAGCCGGATCGCGGCGGCGCTTGTGGCCCTCCTTCTGGCCTCGGCCGCCCCGGCCCAGGAGGACCTTCCCGCGGCGGTCCGCGTGGGCGACCGGCTGCCGCCCCTCTCCGGGGTGGATTTCACCGGGAACCCGGTGACCTTGAAGGAGCTCGCGGGCCCGGGCGCGGTGGTGCTCTCCTTCTGGTCGGTCCACTGCCGCGACTGCGTGCGGGAGCTCGACGACCTCAGGGCCATCCGGCGGGAGTTTCCGGCCGAGGACCTCACCGTGGTGGCCGTGAACACCGACTCGGGGCTCCCCCTCGAGCGGATCGCCGGGTTCGTGCGGCGCTACGAGGCCGCCCGGGGCGAGCTGGGGGTGGCCCACCTGGTGGACCGGGACGCCGCCATCCTCCAGGGGCTCGGCATCCGGTTCATCCCGCTCCTCGTGGTGGCCGACCGGAGCGGCCGGGTCACGGCCGTGGTGAGCGGGTACCGGCAGGGGGACCGGGAGCGGCTTTCCCGGGCGCTGGAGGAGGGCACCGTGGCCCTCGGGGCCTGGGGCGAGGGGCTCCGGGGGCGGCTCGTGACGCTCCTTCGCTCCCGGGGGCCCGCCGGCGAGGTGGAGTGGGGGAGCTTCCGGGTCGAGGCCGAGTTGCCCCGCTTCGGCCTCCACGACGCCACGGGCTGGATCGCCGACGCCGCGGGCCGCAGGGACCGGGAGGCCGAGACCCGGCGGGTGGAAGCCGTGGTGGCCGACCGGCTCAAGGCGGCCCTGGCCCACGACGCCCTCGCGAGCGTGGGGGTGCGGCTTCCGCCCCCCGAGGATCCCGGCCGCCCCGACGAGGGCCTGCGGGTGCCCGAGAGCCCGCTCGCCGGCGACGGCCGGTGGGCCCGGCTGTACGCGGCCCTGGGGTTCGACGGGCTCTACCGGGAGGAGGCCCGCCAGGGGGTGTGGACGGGCGACGTGTACCGGGCGGGGCTCGTGGGCGACGTGGACCTGGGCCGGCTCCGGGCCCGGCTCCGGGAACTCCGGTTCCCCGAGGAGCCCCGGAGCATCCGGCTCGAGGTGGTGAGCGACTTCGACTTCAAGGCCCGGGCCGTGCTCGAAGAACTGCGCCGCACCTCCTACCGGCTCCAGCAGGTGCGGGGCGAGGACCTGGTGTACTACGGCACGGCCGACCAGTTGGCCGCCGAGATCCAGGCCCTGGACCTGGG
>CAZUYO010000448.1:0-2114 GCA_964624725.1 uncultured Thermodesulfobacteriota bacterium | reverse complement strand
CCTCAGGGCGAAACGGGGTCCGCCGGGCGAAGGGAGAGGTCGTCCAGGAGAAGGGCGATGAGGTCGTCGGGGGACAGGAGGCTCCCCGAGAAGGGGCTTCCGATGATGGTGCCGTGGGAGGGCCCGCCCCAGCCGGGCTCCGCGGCCCGCAGCCGGGGCAGGTAGTCGGCCACCCGCAGGGTGCGGCTGGCCACCGTGTACTTGCGGCGGCCGCCGTCGAGGGGCCGGGACAGCACGGTGATCGCCGCGCCGGTGCGCCGGAGGGCCTCGTGGCCCCCCGCAGCCGGGGTTTCGAGGTACGCCAGCGTGCGGCCCGAACGGGTGGTGGCCGTGCGCACGGCGTCGAGCGACGCCAGCAACGCGCGCAGGTTTTCGGCCTTGGCGTCGAGGTAGGGCATCCAGGCGGATCGGCGGGGCAGCGGGCCCCAGGGCGGAAGCCCCCGGCATTCGTGGAGAAGCTGCAACCCCGCGCGGAACGCGGCCGCGGCCTCGCCGTGCACGAGCCGGATTCCCGACACGAGGGTGGACACGTCGGGGAGAACCCGGGGGGCCGGGGGCGGCCGCCCCTCGTCCACCGCAGCGGCGTAGGCCACCAGGTCGCGGGTCCACGCGTCGGCCCCGCCCCCTTCCCCCAGGGCCTGCACGCACGCCGGGGGAAGCCCGGCGCCCTCGCCGTGGTGGTCGAAGTTGCCGAGGTCCGTCTGCCCGCTGCCCCCGCACTCGAGGCAGAGCACGCCGGGATCGGCCAGCCATCCGGCGGGCGCCTCGCCGGTCACCGGCCACACCGGCAGGTCCGGCTCCACGCCGAGCACGAACCCGGCCACCACGGTGTCGAGGTCGGGCTGGCGCAGGGCCACGGCGCGCCACGGCCTCACGGGGCCTCGTCCTCCCACTCGCCGAGCGCCTCCTCCAGGAGCTCCCGCGTGGTGCGCCGGCACCGGCGGTCCTTGCCCGGGCCGTGCACCCGCACCGGGGGCGGCATGGGCCGCCGCGGCCGCCGGAGCTTCACCCGCGCGCGAATCGTCTCCCTTCCCTTCATGACCCACCTCCCTACCAGTCGTCGCCGAACCCCGAGCCGCTGCCTCCGAACCCCGTGCCCCAATCGTCGTCAAAGCCGGTGGAATCGGAGATTCCGTCGTCGTGGCAGAGGTCGTAGTAGATGTTCCCCGGAACGAAACAGTACGCCGGGTCGGTCCACCAATCGTCCTCACACGAGTCGTGGTAGATATTGCCCGCAAGGTGGCAGTACGCCGGATCGGTCAACCAGTCGTCGTCGTCATACAGGAAGTCGTCCATGCCGTCGTCGCCGACCGGCGCCGTCCGGTACTCCTCTTCGTCCAGGGCCGACCCCGTGTAGTACACATTGCCCGGCAGGTGGGAGTACGCGGGATCGGTGGTCCAGTCCCCCCCGAACACACCGAGGTCATCGTCCCCCATTCCGCAGGGGTCCCACCCGAACGCGCCCAAGGGCCCCGTCGTGCCGTCGGCCCGCGCGCTCCCGTCCTCCGGGCGAGCCGCAGGGCGGCGGCTCAGGGCCGCCACCACCGCAAACGCGGCCGCGCCCAGGACCGCCAGGAACAGGATGTCGCCGGTGCCCATATCGGCCCCCTCCGCTACAGATCGCCGCCCGCGCGCTTCAGGTTCTTCTGGCGGATGTCGGCCTCGATCTTCGCCTTCATGGCCTCCACCGCCCCGACCGCGGGCTCGTAGAGGTACTCGAGCCGGGTCGTCTGGTCGGCCCCGAACCCGAAGGTGTTCCTCACCAGGGTAATCCGCACCGAGCCGTCCCGGTACTCGTACCGGCTTTCGAACCCGAAGCCCGACGTCGACGGCGCGCCGTACTTCCCGTCGAGGGCGTCCTTGACCAGCTTGTAGGTCTCGCCGGCGTCACCCCAGGTGACCGAGATCCTGTAGAGCACCCGGTCGGGGGAGAACTCGAGCCACGCCTCCCGCACGGCTCCCAGCCGGGAGAACCGGCCGTACCCGAGCACCTTGATCGAGGGGAGTTCCGAGTACCCGCGGTAGCCCCAGTTGTCCTCGAACGCCGCACCCTCGGCCGCAAGCGTCTCCTTGGCCTGGTCCCAGGTGGTCTTGCCCGGGGTCAACCCGAAGTA
>CAZUYO010000447.1:0-2114 GCA_964624725.1 uncultured Thermodesulfobacteriota bacterium | reverse complement strand
CTCTCCCGCCCCTCGGTGACCTGGCTCAACGTGGTCGGGGTCCACGACGTGGCCGCCGTGGCCGCGGTGGGGCGAATCCTCGGGATCCACCCCCTCGTGCTCGAGGACGTGGTGAACACCCGCCAGCGGCCGAAGGCCGAGGGGTTCGACGAGTACGCCTTCGTGGTGGCCAAGATGATCCGGTTCGACGAGGAGGCGGGAAGGCTCGGGCTTGAGCACGTGAGCCTGGTCGTGGGCCGGGGGTTCGTCGTGACCTTCCAGGAGCGCAGCGGAGACGTCCTCGATCCCCTCCGGGAGCGGATCCGCGAGGGTGTGGGACGGGTGCGGGCGGCCGGTGCCGACTACCTGGCCTACTGCGTCCTCGACCTCTTGGTGGACCACTACTTTCTCGCCCTCGAGGGGCTCGGGGGCCGGATCGAGGACCTCGAAGAACCGATTCTCTCCGACCCGTCCCCGGAGGTGCTCCAGGCGATCCACGAGGCCAAGCGGGCCGTGGGCGCCGTGAGGAAGGCCGTGTGGCCCCTGCGGGAAGCCCTCCTCTACCTGGAACGGGACGCGGGCGGTCTCGTGGACGAGGCCACGCGGCCCTACCTGCGCGACGTGTACGACCACTGCGTGCAGGTGATCGACACCGTGGAAACCTACCGGGACCTCCTGGCCGGGTACCTCGACGTGTACCTCTCGAGCCTGTCGAACCGCATGAACGAGGTCATGAAGACCCTGACCGTGATCGCCACGATCTTCATCCCGCTCACCTTCCTCGCCGGGGTGTACGGCATGAACTTCGAGCACATGCCCGAACTCAAATGGCGGTGGGGTTACCCGGCGGTCTGGGCGGTCATGGTGGCGGTGGGAATCGGCATGGTCCGCTGGTTCCGGCGGCGGGGCTGGTTGTGAACCTACGGCTTCTCGAAGGCGTGGTGCCCCGGCTCCATCGGGACGCCCTTCGCCGGCACCTGGAGGAGGCGCCCGTCCTGGGCCACTGGATCGACGACCTGGCCGAGGGCAAGGTCCTCGTGCGGGCCCTCCTGGACGCAGAGCACGCCGAGGAGGTGGTGGACCACCTGGACACGCACTTCGGCCACACCCCGGACTTCCGGCTCCTCCTGCTGCCGGTGGAGGCCACCTTGCCCCGGCCGGACCCCCCGCCCTCCTCGACGCCCCAGGCCACGGCGCCGCCCCGGGGGAGGATCAGCCGCGAGGAACTCTATGCCGACGTGGAGCCGGGGGCCGATGCCGGGCCGAACTTCCTCGTACTCACGGGGCTGGCCACCGTGGTGGCCGTGGTGGGGCTGTTGCGGTCGAACCCGGCCGTGGTGATCGGCGCCATGGTGATCGCTCCGCTCCTCGGCCCGATCCTCGCCTCGTCGCTGGCCGTGACCGTGGGCGACGGGCCCCTGTGGCGCCGGGCCGTGCGGGCGGGGGCGGTCGGCACCGGCCTGGTTCTCGCCCTGTCCGTGGCCGCCGGGGCGATCCTGCCCGTGGACCCCGGCCTCCCCGAGATCGCCTCCCGCACCCGGGCGGGATTCGGGGACCTCGTGCTGGCCCTGGCCGCGGGCGCCGCCGGCGCCCTCTCCGCCACGGGCGGAACCGGCGGGGGGCTCATCGGGGTCATGGTCGCGGTGGCCCTGCTGCCGCCGCTGGTGACGGCCGGGCTCCTCGCCGGTTCCGGGCACTGGGCGGACGCGGGCGGCGCGGGGCTCCTGTTCGTGGCCAACTGGGTGTGCCTGAACCTGGCCGGGGTGGTCACGTTCCTGGCCAAGGGGGTCCGGCCCCACCGGTGGTGGGAGGCGGAGAAAGCCAAGAAGGCCGTGCGCCGAAGCCTCGCCACGTGGGGCGCCCTGCTCGTGCTCCTGGCCCTCGCGCTGGCCGCGTCGCGGGCCCTTCGGTGGGGCGGTTGACCCCCGTTTTCCCCGTTGAGCCGGGCGGGACGATGTGATAGCATCTCGCTTCTTGTCGGGGCGTGGCGCAGCCTGGTAGCGCACCTGCCTTGGGCGCAGGGGGTCGGAAGTTCGAATCTTCTCGCCCCGACCACGCAGCCAGCGATCGCCCGTTGCGCCTGTAGCTCAGTTGGATAGAGCAGCGGCCTTCTAAGCCGCGGGTCGGGGGTTCGA
>CAZUYO010000446.1:0-2143 GCA_964624725.1 uncultured Thermodesulfobacteriota bacterium | reverse complement strand
TCGATGTCGGAGAGGGAGCGCAGCAACCCGTGCCGCTCGGGGTCCCGGACCGCGAGCTTTCGGAGCAGGTGGTCCCACTCGTACCGGAGTTGGCCGGTGGTCACGGGGATGGGGTCGGCCCGGGCCGCGGGGTCCACCTTGCCCGGGTCGAACCGGTACCCCCGGGCCCGGGCCTCGGCGAGCACGGCCAGGAGGTAGGCCTGGAGGGCGGCCACGGGGTCGGGCTGGGCCCGGAACCGAAGGAGCTGGGGGTGGCGGGTGTAGCCCCGGGTCTTCCCCTCGAGCACGGCCTTCGCCAGGAGCCCCTCCCGCCACAGGGCCACGAGCCCCCGGGCGTCGAGGTACCGGGGATGCACCGACCAGAGCCTCATCGCCGTGCCACCGACCGCGCGTGCTTCCGACCCATCGGTTTTCCTCCCTTTCCCCGGCCGGCGAAAGGTTCCCCCCGCGGCGGCGACCCAACGCCGGGTAGCGTCTGTCACGCGGGAGGAGAACCATGCGTTGGGGCATCGTGTTGGGAATGGCGGCGGTCCTCGCCGCCACGGGCGCCCCGGGAGCCCAGGTGGAGCGGCAGGGGGGCCGGGTGTTCCTGGTGGACCAGCGGGGCGAGCGCTGGGAGGTGACCGAGGCCGAACGCCGGGGGTTCCGGCCCGAGGGCTTCCAATACGGCATCGGCCGCGACGCCTTCGTCCCCCTCACCGACGACGGGCTCCGGGAGCCCGTCCCGCCGCCCCCGCCGGGGCTTCGGGTGATCGGGGTGGGCCGCGGGCGCGAGGCCCGGGCGTACTCGGTGCCGCTCCTGCGGGGCCACGAGGTGGCGAACGCCTGGGTCGGGGAAGATCCGGTCGCCGTGGCCTACTGACCCCTCGTGGACCTAGCGGCTGTGTACAGCCGCCGGATCGACGGCCGAACCCTCACCCTCACCCCCTCGGGCTGGACCTACCGCTGGACCTTCGTGCTGGTGGACCGGGAGACCGGAACCCTCTGGTACCCGGAACGGGGCGGCCTCCGGGGCATCCAGGGCCCGCTTGCGGGCCGGCGGCTCCCCGCGTTTCCCTCCGCCGACACGTCGTGGGAGGCCTGGCGCCGCCGGGAGCCGGACTCGCGCCTGCTGGAATAGCCAGGGGCCCCTACGCCCGGGCCGCCAGGTCCGCGCCGCCGGCCCTGACGCCGTACTCCTCGAGGATCGCCTCGATCCTCCGGTCCTTTTCCTCCCAGATCCCGTTCAGCCAGGCCTGGAACCGCTCCCGGAACCGGGCGTCGTGGAAGTAGTCGCCCAGGAGATCGGGCGTCACGGGCAGGGATTCCACGTGCACCCGGATCTCCCGGATCCTCCCGCACAGGAAGGCCCAGAACCGGGGCGGCCCCTCGGGGTACACGATGGTGACGTCGAGGATCCGGCTCAGCCGGTCGCCCAGGGCCGCGAGCACCAGGGCCGTTCCGGCCGCCTTGGGCCGGAGGAGGTGTCTGTAGGGGGAGCCCCGGGCCCGGCGCTTGGCCGGGGTGGCCCGGGTGCCCTCGGCGAAGTTCACGACCGAGATGGGGATGGTCTTGAACTTCTCGCAGGCCTTGAGGGTCTCCCGGAGGTCCCGGTCCCGGAGGTGGGGCTTTTTCTCGAGCACGGCCTTGGGCGTGCGCTTCATGAAGGGAAAATCCAGGGCCCACCAGGCGAGCCCCAGCAGCGGCACGTAGATGAGCTCCTTCTTGATGAAGAACTTGAGGAACGGGATCCGCCGGTGGAACACCTTCTGGAGCACCACGATGTCGGTCCAGCTCTGGTGGTTGGCGAGCACCAGGTACCAGCCCCGCCGCTCAAGGCCCTCGAGGCCCGTGACGTTCCACCGGATGTCCTTGGTGAGGTCGAGGCCGGCGTTGTTGAGCGCGATCCAGGTCTCGGCGATGCCGTTGAGGACCCGGTCGCACCCGGCCCGCCAGCGTTTCTGCGGGACGGCGAGCTTCAGGAGCGCCACCGCGAAAAGCGGCAGGCACCAGACCACGGTGTTCACGGCGAGGAACGCGAGCGAAAGGACCCCGTTCAGGGGGCCGGGGATCCGGTGGAGCAGGGGTTTCATGGCGGAAACCTTAGGGGCCGTGAATCGTGAAGTCGTGAATCGGGAATGGTTCGGCCGGGGCGGCCCGGCGG
>CAZUYO010000445.1:0-2146 GCA_964624725.1 uncultured Thermodesulfobacteriota bacterium | reverse complement strand
GACCTGGTCTGCCCCGAAGCCTGCGAGATCGTGCGGGAGTTCCGCCGGGAGATCGAGGAGGAGTACGCCCGCCGTCTCCGGGGGGTGGGACCGCGGTACGCCCAGAGGCCCCTGGAAGAGCTTCGCAAGACCACGGCGGGCGCCGTGGAGGCGTATCTCGCCGCGCTCTGCCGGGGCGACTGGGAACCGATGGAACGGTTCGTCCGGGAGATCGGGGAGCGGCGGTTCGCCCTGGGGTTTCCCATGTCCGAGGTGCAGCGGGCCTTTGCCCTGTTCCGGGAGCTGTGCCAACCGCGGCTCACGGAGCGTCTGGAGGGGCCCGCCCTCGACCGGGCCCTCGACCGTCTCGACCGGGTGGTGGACGAGGCCATCCACCGGTTCAGCGACGCCTACCAGGAACTCCACCTCGAGGAGATCCGGCGAAAGACGGGGGAGTTGGCCGACGCCCACCGCAAGCTCCAGGAGCAGTACCGGGAGGTGGCCGAGGCGGCCCGGATCAAGAGCCAGTTCTTCGCCAATATGAGTCACGAGCTCCGGAGCCCCCTGAACTCGGTGATCGGGTACGCCGAGCTCCTGTTGGACGGGATCGACGGTCCGGTGACCGAGGCCCAACGGGCCGACCTGGAGAAGATCCGGTCCGGGGCCCGGTATCTGCTGAAGCTGATCAACAATATCCTCGACATGACCCGGATCGAGGCGGGCCGGATGGAGGTGGACATCCGGCCCTTCGATCTGGAGCGGGTGCTGCGGGAGGCCGTGGACACGGTGGCACCGCTGGCGTACCGCAAGGGCCTGGACCTCGCTGTGGAGGCGGAGCCGGGCCTCGGGCCGGTGCGGTCCGACGAGGAGAAGGTGAAGCAGGTCGTGATCAACCTGCTCGCCAACGCCGTGAAGTTCACCGCGCACGGCCGGATCGTCTGCCGGGCCCGGCGCGAGGGTGGCGGGGTCCGGGTGGAGGTGGAGGACACCGGCGCGGGGGTGGCCCCCGAGGACCGGGAGCGGATCTTCACCAAGTTCTACCAGGCCGACGCCTCCCACGGCCGGGAGCACCGGGGCACGGGGCTCGGGCTGCCGCTCAGCCGGATGCTCGTGGAGCTCCTGGGGGGGCGCATGGGGCTGGAGAGCGAGCTGGGCAGGGGGAGCCTCTTCTGGTTCTGGATCCCCGAAGAGGCTCCGGACCGGGAAGCCGAGGCGCGGGCCCGGCCGCTGGTGCTCGTGGTGGAGGACGACCCGGCGGCCCAGGAACTTCTCAGGCGGTTCCTGGAGACGGGAGACTACGAGGTCATCGCCGCGGACGACGGGGCCGAGGGGCTGGAACTCGCCCGAGACAGGCGCCCGGACGCCATCACGGTCGATCTCCTGATGCCCCGGGTGGACGGGTGGGAGCTCCTTCGGCGGCTCAAGGCCGATCCCGCGACCCGGGATATCCCGGTGGTGGTGGTGACCTGCATGGACCGCCAGGACCAGGCCCTGCGGGAGGGCGCGGCGGCGCTTCTGGTGAAGCCGGTGGAGCGGGGGGAACTCCTCGCGGCGGTCAGGCGGGCGCTGGGCCGGGAGGACTGACGATGGCCGCGCGGCGGTTCGGATCCCAAGAGCTCCGGGCGGTTCGGCGGGCCGTGCCCCTGGCCCAGGAGCTCACGGGGCAGCACTTCGGGCTCCCGGACGACTGGTTCGAGCGCACAAGCCACGAGGTGTGCACGGCCCGGGACCTCCGGCCGTTCGAGCTCCTCGGCCCCGGGGTGCTGGCCCAGATCCGGCGGGTCCACCGCCTCCGGCCCGTGCCGGCCGGGCCGTGCCCCGCGCTGTGCCCCCACTACCGCATCTGCCTGCAGGACCACAACCTCCTCGACCGGCTCCGGGAGCACCCCGGCGCGCGCCTCGGGGATCTCCTGGTGGCCGTTTTGACCCACGAGTACGTGCACCTGGTGCGGTTTTGCCGGTACGAGTGCCCCTACCGGCCGGTGCGGGACGAGGCCTGGCGGCGGGAGGAGCACGAGGTGAACCGGGTCACCCGGAAGGTGCTCCGGGCCGGGCCGGCATCGCTCCGGGAGGCCGCGGAACGATTGATGCCCGGGGGAGGCTACTATTAATCCGGCGCCAATAGAGGCGCGCAAGGAGATTGCGGGGGCATGGGGCCTGCTTCCGG
>CAZUYO010000444.1:0-2150 GCA_964624725.1 uncultured Thermodesulfobacteriota bacterium | reverse complement strand
GCACCGTGATGTCCACGCCGGTCACCACCTGCCCCTCCGGCACGATCACGGCCGAGGGATCCACGGTGCCCCGGTCGTAGCGGCCGTAGAGTTCGCCCACCTCGGGCGGCCCCCCGTACTTGTCCCGGGCGCAGATGTAGTAGGTGCCGCCCTCCGGCAGCTTCACCTCGTAGCGGCCGTCGGGGCCGGTCTTGGCCGACACGAACTTGGGCCGCTCCGACATCTGGATGTGGTCGTACACGTGGACCCGCACCCCTTCCACGGGATGGCCCTCGGCGTCCACCACCCGGCCCCGGATCGCCGTGGCCCAGCCCGCCGCCTCGCCCAGGGGCTGCTTGGTGTTGCCCTCCTTCACGTAGGCGAGGATCGGAAGGTCCAGGGGTTTTCCCGCCTCCACGGTGATCCGGACGGGGTCCGACTTGAGATCCCCGGCCCGCACCGGCCCCGTTTTCGCGCCGTCGGCCCGCCGCCGGGCCACCACCAGGTACTCCCCGGGCGGCAGTTCGGTCTCGAACGCCCCGTCCGCGAGTGGCCCGAACTGGAGGTACGGCGGTCCCCGCAGGTCCATGCCGGGCTTGTACACGTCCACGATCACCCCGGCCGCCGGTTCGTACACCTTGCCGGTCAAGCGGGTCAGAGCCCGGTCGTCGGTCGGCCCGGAAGAACACGCGAGAACGCCCACTACGATGGCCAGCAACAGGCTAGCCGGGAGCACCGGAACACGCCCCTTCGGTTTTCGATGTCGCTTACCCCACATCCCAGGATCCTCATTCTTTGCGCCCTCGTGGGCGCGGTGCTATCGTCTCCCCATCACCGGCCGAGGAGGAGAACGCCATGGGAACACAAATCACGGTCCGCCTCGACCATCGCCTGGCCGAAGAACTGGAGGCGATAGCAGAACGCACGGGATTGCGCCGTTCCCACATCGTGCGCGCGGCCTTGGCGCACTACTTGGAAGAGCACCCCCCCACCGGGGGATCGGACCCCTTCCTCACGGTTCGCGACCTCCTCGGATCCGTCCACTCGGGGGTGCCCGACCTGGGCGAAAACCACCGGGACCACCTCCGGAAGAAACTCCGTCCGTGAGTCTCGTCCTCCTCGACACCGGAGTCTTCGTCGCCCTTTTGGACCGCAGCGAACGAAACCACCGGCGCTGCGTGGAGGCGTTCCGCGCCTTCCGGGGGCGTCTGCTCACGACGGAAGCGGTCCTCACCGAAACCCTGTACCTCCTCGGCCCGGCGTACCGGAACCAAGAACCGGCCCTCCAGTTCGTTCTCCGCGGCGCAGCAGAACTCGTTTCGATGACGATCTCCCGCCTGGAGAGAACCGAAGCCCTCATGAAACAGTACGCCGACGTCCCCATGGACTTCGCCGACGCAACCCTCGTGGTGGTGGCCGAAGAGTTTCGCGTGTACGACGTGTTCACTTTGGACCGAAAGGGGTTCTCCGCATACCGCGCCCACCGAAACCACCCGTTCCGGATTCTCCCCTAACCTCTCCGGGTCGAAACCGCATCGCAACGGGAGGGCCCCCTCCGCAACAACCGCCGCACGAGCCCCCCCTTCACGAGGAACCGTCCGGCCCCAGCGTCCCTCCCTGGTAGGAGGGCGAAGGCGGGGAGAACACGCCCGCTCTGGACGCGTTCCCCGTCACCGCCCCATCCCCACCCGCTCCCGCGGCACGAGCCACAGGAGCACCGGGTCGGGCACCGCGTTGTGGTCCTCGTTCACCCCGTCCAGAAGGGCGATCCCCACCGGGTACACCCCGCCCGGGGCCAGGCGGACGTCCTCCGGGTCGCTCCCCCGGAGGGCCCGGCGGAAGGTCACGGTCCACCGGCCCCTTCGCCACCGCCCCTCGGCCTTCACGTCCGTGCGGCCCGGGGCGTCCGCCCGGTCGAGGAACGCCGGGGCCCAGGCCCCGGGCTCGGGGTCCGGGGCCTCCGCCGGGCCGCCCCCCTCCGGCACCCGGTTCTCCACGAACCGGTCGCCGGGCGCGTCGGGCTCCCGGCCGCCGGGCCCCAGGGAAAGGTCGTCGGCCTCTCCCCCGGGCCGGCCCCAGCCGGCCTTCCACTCCCACAGGTCGAGCCGGCCCCAGGCGGCCGGGGTGGCCATGCGGTAGTCGGCGAACGCCCGGGGCCCGGCCATCCGGAA
>CAZUYO010000443.1:0-2167 GCA_964624725.1 uncultured Thermodesulfobacteriota bacterium | reverse complement strand
GGAACGCGAAACCCCAAGGGGCAAGGCCTGCCGCCCCGCCCTCAATACCCGAAATCGGCGGCCACCGAGTAGGCGTGGTCCGCCACCCGGAGCCGGTCGAGCCGCCCCTGGGCCCGCAGCCGGTCCACGTACGCGCCGTGGTCGGCCACGCCGGTCACCCACTCCTCCATCCAGGCCTCGAACCCTTCGCGGGTGCGGCTCGCGGCGTGGTACTCCCGGTAGAAGGCGTGGTCCCGGTTCGCGTAGCCCTGGCAGGGGGAGGGGTGGCTGCCCCACCGGGCCTCCACCACCGCGCTCACCCGGAAGCCCGGGATCAGGGTGCGGTTCGGGTCGCTCGCGATCACCCAGGGCGGCACGATCTCCTCGGCCACCACGATCACCCGTTCGGCCGCGAACGCCGCCTCCTGGGTGACCCCCAGGTTCCCCCAGGCGTGGGCGTTCCCCTGGGCGTCGGCCCGCTGCACGTGGAGGATCGCCACGTCGGGCACGATGGCCGCCACGGCCACCAGCGCCTCCCCGGTGAAGGGGCACCGGTGACGCCGGAGGCCCGGGTTCCGCTCCAGAACCGAGCTGCCCAGGGCCGTGCGGGTGGGCAGATACGGAAGCCCCAGGCTGGCGGCCTTGAGCCCGGTCTGGAGCGTGAAGTTCGTGTGGTCCACCACCTCCAGCGGCCGGGGTTCGCCCCGCTCCACGGCCCGGCGGAAATTGTACCCCGAGCCCATCATCACGTTCCCCACCCAGGCCGCCTCCACCCGGGCGGCGCACCCGGCGCCGATCAGGACGTCGAAGAGCATGTCGGAGATCGGCCCGATCAGCGTGAGATCCCCGATGCCCTGCCGGACGATCTCGTAGCCGGCGGCGAACGGGATCAAGGACTCCAGGGCCGCGCCCATGACCACCCGGTCGCCGGGCCGCACGAAGAGCCCCACCGCCTCCGCCAGGGTGTAGATCTTGGTTTCCACGGTCAGTCGTCCGCGAACACGAGGCAGGTGTTCCGAAGCCGCTTCTTGCCCTGGGCCACGATCTCCTCCTCGGACATGGTCTTCTTGAGCTCGTCCCAGTAGTTGACCGAGGCCCCGATCAGGATCATCGACACGAGCCGCACGGCGTCGGTGATGAGTTCCACCATGTGGGCGCACCCCCGGGGCCCCCCGAGCCGCTTCGTGATCTCCCGGACGATGCCCCGGCCGATCGTGAGCCCCACGAGCTCCCGCACCCCCTCGGCCCCGGCGAGGCAGCGCGTGAGGGGCACCTTGGTCATGTTCGCCTTGGCGTCCTCGATCACCCCGTCCGGAAGCCGCACCAGAAGCTCCAGGTGGAACGAGTGCTCCAGGTCGAGAAGCGTGCTCGTGACCAGCAGGTGCTCGGGGTCCACCTGCTTCACGTTGGAGTGGATGGAGCGCTGGAAGATGTCCATGGGCTAGAAGCTCGGCGGGGTGATGACCCAGATGGCCCGCATCACGTCGGGGCCGGGGTTTCGCCACCGGTGGGGAATGGACGACGTGAAATAGATCGAGTCCCCGGGCTCCATGCGGTACTCCCGGCCCCCGAGCTCGAACAGCAGGGTGCCCTCGAGCACGGTGCCGAACTCCTCCCCTTCGTGGGAGTACTCGCCCTCGCTCTCCCCGCCCGGAAGCAGGGTGAAAAAGATCACCTCCATCTTCCGGTTCGGCACCTTCGAGGCCCCGAACTCGAAGATCACCTTGTCCTTGACCACCTCGTAGGGCACCCGGTCGGAGCGCTTCAGGAAGTACACCTGCTCGTCCCGGTCCTCGGTGAACATGTCGCCGATGCTCACCCCCAGGGCCTGGGTGATCTTCTTGAGGCTCGCGATCGAGGGGGAGTTCTTGTCGTTCTCGATCTGCGAGAGGAAACTCTTCGAAAACCCCGTGCGCCTCGCGAGCTCCTCCAGGCTGTACCCCCGGGCCCGCCGGGCCTCCCTGAGCTTTTTCCCGAGCATGTTCCGGATCTCCAACCAAGGTTTTGAATGCGGCCACGCCGACCCTTGTAAACAAAAGTGCGCCGAGGGTCAACGCCCTTTGCCGCGTCTTGACACGCCCGGGCCCCCGTGGGAGCATTGCGCCCCTCGCGCGCCCGTAGCTCAGCTGGATAGAGCGCCGGACTTCGAATCCGTAGGTCGGGGGTTCGAATCCCTCCGGGCGTGCCA
>CAZUYO010000442.1:0-2208 GCA_964624725.1 uncultured Thermodesulfobacteriota bacterium | reverse complement strand
GAGCCGTTCGTCGTCGTGGAGCGGGTCGCGGTGGCAAAACAGAACGTCCGCCGGGCCGGTCATCGCGTTCCCTCCGGGTCGGGCACCGCTCGCGTCGTTTCCGGCCTCCTACCCTACCCTCCCGCCGTTCCGGAAACTCGAACGCGTGGGAAAGCCGGCGTCGCGCTGGAACTCCGGGGGGTTTTTGTGTATCAGGGACGCGGCGTCGTTCCGGGTCGGCGCCCGCCCGAGGCGCAGAGGAACGGGGGATGGACCGGGCGCCGGCGGGGGCGGCTCCTCACGGGGGCACGGCTCGCCCGGGATCGTGCCGGCTCGTGCGACCGGGTGGAAGGGAGCGGTGGATGGGACGAAAGAAAGGCACCGAAACCCGAACCGAGCGCGTGTTTCGCCTGATCGGGCTTTTGCGGGCCTCGCGCAGGGCCCTCGGCCTCGACGAACTCGCGGACCGGCTCGACTGCTCCAAGCAGACGGTCCTCGCGATGCTCGACGACGTCCGGCGAAGCGGGCTCCTGGAGATTTCCGAAGAGCAGAGGGGGCGCCGGAAGGCGTTTCGCGCCATCGGCCAGGGGATCGACGCCCCGGTGCGGCTGCGGGCAGAGGACCTCCAGAACCTCTCCCTGTGCCGGGCGCTCGTGGAACCCTACCTGCCGGAGGGGGTTCTGCAGGACGTCGACGATGCCTTCCCCCAGCTCGAGCGGCTGCTGCGCACGGAACGGGAGGAGACCCTCGCCAGGGCCCTGCTGGGCCGGGTGAGCGCCCTCGGGACGGCGCCCCCGTCGGACCGGATCGCGTTCCTCCAGCATCTCATCGAGGCTCTCGTCGACCGGCGCGTGTGCCGGGTCACCTACCGCTCCCCGAACCGCGGGGAGCCGGCCACGTACCAGATCGCCCCCCGGGAGATCCTCCTCTACCGCGACGCCCTCTACGCGGTGTGCTCGTACGTGCCCGAGGGCGGGGAACCCCGGGACGACTACGACGACATGACCCTGGCCGTACACCGCATCGAGGACCTCGATCTCCTGGAGCAGACCTTTTCGGACCGCCCGCCGCGCCGGCCGGCGCGGCGGGCCTTCGGGTTCATGCCGGGCAAGCCGTTCCGGGTCCGGGCCCGGTTCACCGGGTGGGCCGCGGTGCACGTGCGGGAGCGCGCCTGGAGCGAGGACCAGCGGGTGGAGCCGGACGGCGACGGCGCCATCGTCCTGGACATGACGGCCCAGAGCCGGCCCGAAGTGGTGACGTGGCTCCTCGGCTTCGGATCCCACGCGGAACTCCTGGAACCGGAGGACCTGCGGCGCGAGGTGCAGCGCGAGCTGCGCCTGGCCCTCGCCCGCTACGAGGAGGGTCGGGAGGCACCGCCGTAGGGCGCGTGCGTCAGCGCGGGGCTTCCCTCACGGGGACCACCTTGTAAAGCGGCTCGGGCTCGCCCGACGACAGGGCGCTGTTGTCGATGCCGTACACGACCCCGGGTTCGAGCGACTCCAACATCGGCCATTTCCGCCGGGCCTCCGTGTGCGACTGGCGGGGAAGCCGGAAGGCACGGCACACGACGAAGCCGCTCGTCCGGACCCCAAAGAGGTCGCACCGGCCGGGGGTCGTCCGGTTGTAGGTGCACTCGACGCAGCAGATGAACCCACCGTTGGACATGCTGTCCTCCTCACCGTTGGGTTGCGACGAAGGGGCACTTCGCCCCCGCTACCCCGCCCGGAGAGCACGGAGCAGGAACGCCTTTGCCTCCTCGTAGATCCCCGGGTTGTTGCTTTCCCGGGGGCCGGCGACGTTCAGGGTGCCCACCCACTCGGCGCGGATCCAGTCCCTGACGCGGGTCGGATCGGGGGCGTCGGCGAGGTCAACCACGAGATGGGGCTTCCCGAGGCGTTTGACCACCCGGAGCGTGTATTCGGTGCCCGGCCCCCCCGGCCCCCGGGTGATCACCAACGTGGCGTCCGCGTCACGCACGTTTCGCTCGGTCCGCTGTTGGTAGCGGTTGCTCGGGGTTTCCGTGAGCGGGTAGCGGCCCGGAATCCTTCCATCCTCGGCCAGCCGTCCCTTCGGGCACCACCCCCCGCACGAAATGCCGAGTTCCAGCGCCACGTCCAGAGCCGCCCGGTCCACGCCCGTCTGCCCGCCCGAGATGATCTTCCTGAGCATCGTTCGTCCTCCTTGTCCCACAAAACTTCGTCCTCGGCCGACGGGCACATTAGACCGGAC
>CAZUYO010000441.1:0-2210 GCA_964624725.1 uncultured Thermodesulfobacteriota bacterium | reverse complement strand
TGGGCGAGGAACGAGGCCCCCTGGCAGCCCCGGTAGCCCGACACGTCGAGGCCCATGTCCCGGGCGAGGAAGAGATCGTGGACCCGGGCCTCCAACCCCTCGCCCTCGGCCCGCCACAGGGCCGCGGCCCGGTCCCGGTCCTCGGCCGAAAGGGGCCGGGCCGGTGCGGGGGGGTTCAGCAGCGCCACCCCGGACAGGCCGTACGCGCGGGCGAGCCGGACCGCCTCGGGCAGCGCCCCGAGCCCCTCGGGATCGCACCACAGCGCGGGCCCGAGCCGGTGGGTGGCCCCGGCCAGCGCCTCGACGCTCCGCTCCGGCCGGTAGGGGGGCAGCACCTTCACCTCGGCCTCGGCCACGGCCCGCGGCCCCAGGGCCTCGAAGGCGGCCAGAAGGGGGTCGGCGCGCCCCAGGAGCGACGGGCGGGGCCCCGAGGCCTCGGCCCACCCGTGGGCGAGGCCGGCGAGACCGGCGAGCGCCGTCGGGGCCACGTGGACCTCGACGAACAGCACCCGGGCCTCGCACAGCCGGCCCCAGAGGGCCCGGGCGAGGTCCGGGTCGGGCGGCAGATCCCAGGTCACGCGCACGGGGGCGGAGAGCTCAGGCATCGTATTTGGGCAGGGGAACCTTCAGGAACTCGACCCCCTCCTCCCGGAGGGCCTCCTCCTCGGCGGGGGTGGTGGTGCCCCGGATGTTTCGGGCCTCGGCCTCGCCCCGATGGATCTTGCGGGCCTCGTCGGCGAACCGGTCGCCCACGTCCTCGAAATGCTTCTCCACGAACCGGGCGAGCGCGAGGAAAAAGGCCTCGGGCCGGGGCTTCTCGGCCTTCCCCGCCCCGGGGGGCGGGGTTTCGGGGGCGGTCCGCCGGGCCACGTGCACGGCCGGGGCGCTCGGCTCCTTCTTGATCTTCCCCGACCCGCACAGGGGGCACACGAGGAGCCCCTCGGCGAGCTGGCGCTCGAACTCCTCCCGGTTCCGGAACCAGCCCTCGAACCGGTGCCCCTGGTCGCACGACAGATCGAACGTGATCATCGGGCCTCCGCGGACCGCTCTGCGAGGTAGGCCTCGAGCCGGTCCATGCCCTCGCGGATGTTCTCGAGGGAGTTGGCGTAGGTGAACCGGATGTACCCTTCCCCCCCGGGGCCAAAATCCACCCCCGGCGTGCACCCCACCCGGGCCTTCTCCAGGATGTCGAAGGCGAACCGGTAGACGTCGTCGGTGAGGTGCCGCACGTTCACGAACACATAGAACGCCCCCGTGGGGTGGCACCGGAACCGGAACCCCATGGCCTCGAGCCGCTCGATCATGTAGCGCCGGCGCCGGTCGTAGGTGGCGAGCATCTCGGCCACGTGGGGGTCGGTCTGGGTGAGGGCCGCGATGCCGGCCCGCTGCACGAAGGCGTTGGCCGAGATGAAGAAGTTCTGCTGGAGCTTCTGCATGGGCCGCACGAACTCGGGCGGGGCGATCACGTACCCGAGCCGCCAGCCGGTCATGGCGTAGAGCTTCGAGAACCCGTTGATCACGAAGGCCCGGTCGGTGAACTCCAGGATCGAGTGCTCCCGGCCCTCGTACACGAGCCCGTGGTAGATCTCGTCGGACACCACGTAGGCCCCGGCGGCCTCGGCCCGGCGGGCCACCTCGGCCAGCCGGTCGCGGTCGATCAGGGTGCCCGTGGGGTTGGCGGGCGAGTTCACGAGCACGGCCTTGGTCCGGGGCCCCACCGGCCCCGTGAGGTCCTCGGGCACGAACTGGAACGCGTCCTCCTCGCGCACCCGCACCCGCACCGGCTCCCCCCCGCAGAACTCGATGATCGGGGGGTAACAGGCGTAGCACGGGTCGGTGACCACCACCTGGTCCCCCGGGTCCAGGAGCGCCGCGAAGGTGAGGAACAGGGCCGGCGACGACCCCGAGGTCACGATCACCCGCTCCGGGTCCACGTCCACCCCGTACCGGGCCCGGTAGTGGGCCGCGATCTCGGCCCGCAGTTCGTGGATCCCCAGGCTGTGGGTGTAGTGGGTCTCCCCCCGTTCCAGGGCCTCGGCGGCGGCCCGCCGCACGGGCTCGGGGGTGTCGAAGTCGGGCTCCCCCACCTCGAGGTGCACGATGTGCGCCCCGCCCCGCTCCATGGCCACGGCGGTTTCCAAGACGTCCATCGCGATGAAGCTCGGCAGCGCCTGGGCCCGGCGGGAAACCGGCGAGGCGCATCGGGCCTG
>CAZUYO010000440.1:0-2215 GCA_964624725.1 uncultured Thermodesulfobacteriota bacterium | reverse complement strand
TCGCTGGAGCCGGCCTCGTCCGACTCCACGTCGCCCGGGATCACCCCGCCGGCCTCCTCGGACGAGGTGCCGGTGAGTTCGGCGATCCGGGCCGCGGAGTACCCGAGCACCTCCCAGTTCGTGGCGAGCCGGGTGGTGGGCACCAAAACCGCGATGTAGTCGCCGTCGTAGCCGAAGGTGATGTCCAGGGTCGCGGCGGCTTCAGAGGCGGTCACGAAGGGCCCGCCCATCTCGAAGTCGTCGCTCGCCAGGGCGTACCCGGCCTCCCACACGTCCTCCACGATCTCCCCGGCCTCGGCCTTCTCGAGGAGCTCCTTGGAGTAGAACTCCCAGTGCACGAGCGGGAGGCCGTTGGGCCCGTAGGTGGGCACCTCCACCTTCTGGTTGAACACGCTCTTTTCGGCGTCGTGGCAGTCGGCGCACATGAGGGCCTCGTCCTTCCGCACGCCGTGGCCGCCCAGGGTGACGCCGTTGGAGTACGCCGGGTAGTTCTGCCACAGGGCCGGATCGACGCCCATCTGGGAGAGCATCATCTGCATCTCGCTTCCCGGCGGGGCGGCCATGACCACGACCTGGTCCGCCGAGAGGGCGTCCTTCGAGTACATGGCCTTCATCTGGTCGAGGGTCATGCCTTCGGGCGGCTCGAAGCCCATCTGGGCCATCATGTCCAGGAGCCGGCCCATCCCGACCTCCACGGCCTTTCGCATGTCCTTGACCGCGAGGGGACGGTACGCTTCGTCCCAGGTTGTGACCTTGCCTTCCCCGGCCAGCTTCCCGAGGTCCTGGTACCAGTTGTACCCGAACGTGTACTTGTCGAAGAACAGCATGTTGGGGAACGCCGCCATCTGGGCCATGGCCGCGTAGCTCGGGTATTTCGGGTCGGCCGGGTCCACGGTGGTCACCACCATGCCGGTGGCCTCGTCCAGCGTGAACTTCGTGAAGTCGAAGTCCTCGTCCATGAACCCGAGCATCTTGTACTGGGCGGCGAACATCTTCATGGCCGCGAACATGGAGTAGTCGTTCACGCCGTCGCCGTCCCGGTCCACGTCGGGCCGCCCGTCCCCGTCGTCGTCCGGCACCCCGATCCCGAAGAACCGGCCGTCGAAGGGCATGGGGTTGATGATGGTCTTGAACGGGTAGATCCGCGGCGCCTGGCCCGTCGCGGGGTTCGTCACCGGGAGGGGTTGGGCCAGGAAGCTCGTGAGCCCCGAGAACGGCATGTAGATCGGCCGCTGGTGGTAGGTCTCCCAAAGCTCCTCGGCCGAAAGCCTCTGGCCGCCCTCCTTCTTCGTGTAGAGCTTCACGGGCCGGTTGTCCTTGCCCTTGGCGAGGGCCAGGAACCCGCCATCGCCCCAGATCGTGGTCTCGGCCCCCGAGGTCCAGGTGATGTGACAGGTCTCGCAGGCGATCTTCTCGACGTGGTCGTTGAGGCGGGCGCTCGAGTGGGGCCGGTCGGTGTGGCAGCCCGCGCACGAGGCGTCGTTCTCGTCGGAGTTCACCGGGTAGTCGCTGGCGAAGAGGTCGCCGTTCACCATCCGGCCGCGGTTGAACTTGTGGTCGGTGGCCTCGTGGCAGAAGAGGCACGGGTTCTCCGACGACACGCCGAGCTTGTAGTGGATGTCGTACTCGGCCTCGGGGAGTTCGCCCCGCTTGTAGTCGGTGCGGCCGTGCTCGTGGCACCTAAGGCACATCTCGTCCGAGGGTGTCTTGACGATCGAGGCCAGGGCCTCGGCCGAGCGGTCCTGCCGGATCCGCTGGGGGACGCCTTCGATCGTGCCGAAGCCCATGTTGAGGCCGTAGGGATCGGGCTCGTAGGTCGTCCGGATCCGGAAGTCGTACTCCTCGGCGTGGCACACGAGGCAGTCCACCCCGGCAAGCATCATCTGCTCCGCTTGGGCCGAAGCCGACGATTCGTCCATGCCCATGCCCTGGAACTGCTGGGTCAGGAATCCCTCGAACAGGGTGTTGTAGTAGTTCGTGTGGCACGAGCCGCACTGCTGGCCCGGGGTGCCGCCCTGCTCGTCGGCCACCTCCACCGAGGTGTAGGAGGTGCCCAGCATGTTCAGCAGCATGGGCGAGCCCACGAGCGCGCAGGCCCGATCGAGCATGCCGTGCTTGCCGCCGCCCGGGAAGAAGAAGTTCTCGTTCTCCACGGCGGAACGGGACGTGTAGTGCACCGAGGCCTTGAAGCTCTCCACGGCCTCGGGGTGGCACT
>CAZUYO010000439.1:0-2248 GCA_964624725.1 uncultured Thermodesulfobacteriota bacterium | reverse complement strand
CATGATCGAACCGACCCGGATCCGGACCACGGAAGAACTCGGCGCGGTCGTTCGCGCCGCGCGAAGGCGCCAGGGTCTCCGTCTCGAGGACGCCGCGGCGGTGTGCAACGTCGGCGTGTGCTTTCTCTCGGAACTCGAACGGGGTAAGCCCACGGCCCAGGTGGGCAAGGTCCTCCAGGTGCTTTATCCCCTCGGAATCGATCTCACCGCGGGCCCCCGGAAAATCGAGCCCCGGGAAGAGGCCGCGGCGCCCCGGGTGCGTGCGGCGGGGGCTTCGGGGCCGCCGCCGTCCCGGGGTTCCGGGGATCAGGGTTCCCGGCCCACGGGGCAGGCGAACTCGCACCGGCGGCAGTAGTACACCGGGCCGCCGCCGGCCGCGGCCTCGTCGGCGCGCATGCGAAGGTTGCAGGCCATTCGGTCGTACGAGCCGTCGCGGCCGGGCAGCGCGGCCACCCCCACCTCGCGGGGGTCGTACACCCGCGTCCGGAACGCCCCCTGCGGGCAGGCGGACCGGCAGGGGGCGGGGCAGCCCGCGCAGGGGTCGAACCCCGAGGGACCGGTGGGGGCAAGGGCCGGCTCCACGGCCACGGCTCGAAGCCGGACCCGCGGACCGAAGGCCGGGGTCACGAGCAGGTTGTTCCGGCCCAGGCACCCGAGCCCGGCGAGCACGGCGGCGTCCTTGAGGAAGAGCCCGCCCCGCTCGATGTGGTAGGGAAGCGGCGTGGCCGCCACGCCCCGCTCCCCGAGCCACCGGGCGAGGCCCAGAGCCGCCTCGATGAGCTTCTGGTTTCCCTCGGTGCCCCCTTTCCGGTCCCGGTGCCAGGCGTCCAGGCGGGGCTCGGCCTCGGGGTGGGCCACCGCCAGGACCACCACCGACCGGGCCCCCTCGGGCCAGCGCACCCTGCTCCGGTCCCCGTCGCCGGGTTCCACCGTGCCCACTCCGTCGTAAGGCCCCAGCCGGGGCCAGGCCCCATGGGAGGGCGAAGCCCGCAGGTCGGCCAGGGCCGCGATCCCGGCCAGGTCGGCCCCGCACGCCCGGGCCGCCGCGTCGATCTCGGCGGGGGTGGGGAGATCCGGTCGTTCCACGCTGACACCTCTCTTTGATAGTTCCGGGACCATCCGCGAGCGCCTTGTTCCTGCAGGCGCGCACGGCACGCTGAACCGTAACAGCGGGTCCGGGCCGGTGCCAAGCGGAGCGCCGCGACGGAACGCCGGGCCGCCGGGGACATGCGACGGTCCTCCCCGTCGGTCGGCCAGCCTCACCGGCGCCACCCGCTCCCAATGCGGCGGGCGGCACGGAGATTGACGGGGCCGCCCGAGGGCGCTAGGTTCGAAAGATCGAATCTTACCGGAGCGGAGGACCGCCATGGATACAACCCGGCTGTCGAGCAAGGGGCAGATCGTCATCCCGAAACACATCCGGCAGGCGCGCCATTGGGAGCCGGGCACGGAGTTCGTCATCGAGGAAAAGGGGCCCGGGATCCTCTTGATGCCCCGCAAGCCGTTTCGCACCACGCGCCTGGAAGACGGGTTGGGTTGCGCGGGCTACCACGGGCCCCCGAAGACCGTCGAAGAGATGGAGGAAGGAATCGCGGCCGAGTTGCGGAAGGTTTGGCCTCGCGGCGGGAGTGAGGAACGGTGATTGCGGTCGACACCAATGTGCTCGTTCGGTACGTGACGAACGACGACCCGGTCCAGGCGGCGCGGGCGTTCGAACTACTGAAACACGCCCGGGATGTCTTTGTTCCGAAGACCGTGGTGCTGGAGACGGAGTGGGTGTTGAGGGCCGTTTACGGGCTGCCACGGGAGAATGTGAGGAACGCTTTGCTCCACGTGCTCGGCCTACCCAATGTGGTCGTGGAGGATGCCGAACGGGTGGCGGAGGCGATCGATCTGTACGACGGAGGAATGGATCTCGCCGACGCTTTGCATCTTTCGTCGAGTTCCGACGCGGACGAATTCTTCACCTTCGACCGCCGGTTTGAACGGCTGGCCCGTGGACTGGGGCGGCCCGTGCGGCTCCTGTGAGCGTCCCCGCCGGGGGGAGCGCCATCCAGTTGGTTGTGGTTTGCCCCGCCCCGTGGGCGGGTTCCGGCCGAGCCCACGCCCGGCCCGGCAGGGGCGGCGCGTGCCTACTTCCTGACCTCCCAGGGCTCCACCGGGCCCGGCACGGGGCGGAAGGCGGGGTGGGGATCGATGTCGGAGAGGGAGCGCAGCAACCCGTGCCGCTCGGGGTCCCGGACCGCGA